>JAEZMC010000430.1 GCA_023435805.1 Bacillota bacterium
GCGGCAGCCATTTTCATACTTCTTCCTCAGGGAGCGCAGGCAATCACTCCACAGACAATGACTCTCACAGCCTTTCCTTCACCCCCGGACGAGGATACGAGTGTGAGGCTTGAGTGGGATTCCGTGCCTGGAGCAAATACGTATCAATTGCTGAGAGCAGAAGGAAATGCTGCAGCTGTGGAGATCGCCGTTATTGACACAGGCAGTGTGCTGAATCCGTTTACGTATACGGATACAGGCTTGACGCCGGCGACCAATTATACATATATAATAAAAGCCTTTTCCGATGGAGTGACGGCCTCCCCACTGGATCAAAAAACGGCGCCGATCACTACGACAGATATGATCAAGCCTTATGATATAAAGGCGGTATATGACATCAATTCCAAATATGTTGCATTAAACTGGAAAAGCTCGGCTGCGGCTACCCACAGTATCATTTTACTTTATGAAGGTGATACGCTTTCAAAAATTTATAATACCCTTTCTACATTCTCTGTGGTCTTACCTTTGGAAAGTATGGCTCCTCAGAGCTTTTACATTGTATCCTCCGACGGCATTCATATGAGCAAATCGGATGCAATTCCCGTTACTCCGATTGAGCCTCCGTTTATTGAAGCAACAGCTGCCAATGGTACAACAACGATAACATGGAAGAAGGCATTCCCTCAAATCGGTCAATTCCAGCTTGAGCGCTCCAAATGGAACGAACCGTCCTGGGGCAACTGGTCCATTGTCAACGGGTCTCTTTCAGGAACAAGCGTGACGGACACACCTTCCGAGGGAGGACAATACCGCTACAGGCTCGGTGCCAAAGAAGAGAGCAGCTATTCGGGCTACAGCAACATATCGGGAAACACCAGCGGACTTCCGGCTCCCACCAGCTTAACACTTTCGATTGCCTCAAGCAGCAGGATTGACCTTTCCTGGGCAAATGGCGCGGGTAACACAGCAAGCATCCAGGTAATGCGGAAGCAGGCCGACGGAACATTTGCCGTCATCGCCACACTTCCCCCCACAGCCGTATCGACCTCTGACGCCGCAATTACCGTGACACCCGGAACGGTATATACATACCGTGTGCGTGCGTATGAAACCCCTTCAAATTATTCGGCTTCGGCGGAGGCCAGCATATCGGCTACCCTTCCTGCAGCGCCTTCGCCATTGTATGCCAATGTGGTTTCCACCTCGGCGGTCACGCTGAACTGGGCGGACAAATCCTCAAATGAAACCGGCTTCAGGATTGAACGGCTTACGGACTCGGGCACGTTTACTGAAATTGGCACCGTGGCAGCCGATACGACGACTTATACCGACACTGCCGTTTCCACCGGCCATACATACATATACAGAGTGCGTTCCTATAACGCCCTTGGAAATTCCGCTTATTCCAATGAAGTGACGATCGACGCCTGGGATGCCATTGTGCCGGACAGGCTCACGGTCACGCCTGTATCAGCCACCCGGCTGGATCTGTCCTGGGGCTATTCCGGAACTTCCGGCTATAAAACGATTATTGAACGTAAAACCGGAACGGACGGTACCTGGTCCGTCATTTACACATCGGTCGCCGGTGCGCTGAAATACAGCGATACGGGGCTGTCGCCCAATACAAGATACTTTTACAGGGTTCGCAAAGCCATGGGCACAGGTGCTTCAGGCATGGCATATCCCAATAACGATATAGGCATCGGCGCGTATACACTGCTGGGCAACCTAACCTTAACCGGAAGCGCGGCATCCGGTAATACGATCTATCTGACCTGGTCGGGAAATACCGGAAGCACGGACGTAGTGATCGAACGGAAGATGTCCAGCGGTGCGTTCAGCGCGCTCACCACGGTCAGCTCTTCCACTACGGGCTGGTACGATACGACGGGGCTGGTACCCGGCGCTTATTATACGTACCGTATCAAGGCAAAAAGCTCAACTAACGAATCGGTTTACTCCAATGAACTGACGGTGCAGAACCTTTACATGGAGGCACCGTCGAGCCTGTCCGTAACAGTCAGCTCCAATTCAGCCATCGAGCTGAACTGGAAGGACAATTCCTCTGACGAAACCGGCTTTGAGATATGGCGCAGTGTATACGGTTCGGGAACTTATGCATTGTTTGCAACCGTTGGGAAAAATGTAACGACCTATACGGATACCACTGTTCAGGCGGGAGTGCAGTATTACTACATGGTCAGGGCTTACACCGCTTCCGGCAGCCTGTATTCGCCCTACTCCAATACCGCCTCGGTCGGGGTGGGCCTGATCAATCCTCCGTCCAATTTGTACTATACCTATATATCCAGCTCGCAGGTACTGCTGAGATGGACGGATACCTCTGACAATGAGAGCGGCTTCAAGCTTGAGTGGAAAATCGGGGCGGAAGGAACCTGGAATATATATACTTGGCTGTCTCCCAATGTAACGGCTTATACCGTTTCCAACCTCAACCCTTATACGAAATACTACTTCAGAGTCCGCGCCTATAGTTCCACGGGCAATGCAGACTCCCTCAGCAGTGAAATACTGGTTTCCACAGCCATACCGGCTGCCCCTTCCGAATTGAAGGCTTCGGCTTCGTCGGCTTCCCAGGTTAAACTCACCTGGAAGGACAACTCAGACAGCGAGGATGGCTTCAGAATTTTTAGAAAGCCTGCAAATGCATACTACTTCGAGCCGCTGGCCGAGGTGGGGAAGAACATAACCTCCTATACGGATGGCAGCCTGACGGCAGGGATGCGCTATTATTACAAGGTGGCAGCCTATAATGCGACAGGTTCGTCGGAAAGCAGCGAGGTTGAAGTCAGAACCAATACAAAAGCAACGTTTTCCGATCTGGGCAGTTCAGCCTCCTGGGCAAGGGAGGCGATTGAGAATCTGGCCGGCCTGGGTATTATGAAGGGTGTGACGGCCACGAAGATCATGCCGAATAATACCGTTTCAAAGGCCGAGTTTACCGCCATGGTCGTCCGGGCCTTCAAGCTGGATACGGCGCCTGTGGGAAGTATGGCGGATGTGAAGCTCAATAAATGGTATTATAGGGAAGTCATGATCGCTGAAAATTTCGGGATCATATCGGGAGATGAAAAAAACAGGTTTTATCCGGAAGCGGCCATAACACGCGAGGAAATCGCCGTCATGCTGTTCAAGGCACTGGAGCATTCGGGGAGGGAATATGCCGGCCATGATCATTCCGTGCTGGAGAAATTTGCCGATAAAAATATGGTGTCCCCCCATGCTTTGGCCAGTATGGCTACGCTTGTGGGCGAAGGCATCATGGAGGGCCTCCCGGGCAGTGCAATCGGGCCGAAGTATACGGCAACCCGGGCACAGGCTGCGGTGTTTTTATACAGAGCACTGAACAAATAACACAAATTACCATGCGGGAAAGATGATGCAGACCGGTTGATAAATATGGTAAAAAGCTTCAAGCGGGGGTATAATATGGTAGGGACTCCGGTTGAAAAGAAATTGATAGAGGAGAAATAATATGGCTGTCACGAATAATCATGCACTGCCTGCCAGGGAAGAAATTGATGCAAAGTACAAATGGAAGCTTGAAGACATATATGCAAATGATGCCGCATGGGAAGAGGACTTCAAAAGGGTGCGCCGGATGTCCGGTGAAATGGCTTCCTACAAAGGAAGGCTTTCAACGGATATGAACCTGCTGGTGGAATGCCTGAAGCTCAGCGACGATATGCTGGCTCTGAATGACAAGGTTTTTGTATATGCCAGGATGAGGCGTGATGAAGATAACGCCGTATCCAAATACCAGGCTCTGACCGACAGAGCCATGGCGCTGAGCACCGAGGTATATGCTTCGGTATCGTTCATTACCCCGGAGATCATTTCCATTGACGAGGAGCAGTTGAAAAAGAGCATAGATGAGGTGGAAGGCCTCTCTTTATACCGGCAGTTTATCTGCGAGCTGTTGAGACAAAAGCGGCATATCCTGACGGACAGGGAGGAGGAGCTGCTGGCGCTTTCAGCGGACATCGGCCACGCCCCCTCCGATATTTTCACCATGTTCAACAACGCGGATATCAAATTTCCCTTTATTAAAGATGAAAACGGACAAGAGGTGGAACTGACAAAGGGGCGATATATCAAATTCCTTGAGTCAAAGGACAGGAAAGTCAGGGAGGATGCCTTCCGTTCACTTTACAGCTCCTATTCCGCCATGAAAAATACGCTGGCGGCATCGCTGAACAGCAATATAAAAAAGAACAGGTTCTACGCCATGGTGCGCAAATATGATTCGAGCCTCAGTGTTTCGCTCGACAGTGATAGCGTACCGGTCACCGTATATGACAACCTGATTGGCACCGTCAATAAAAACCTGCCGCTGCTGCACAGGTATCTGAGGCTTCGCAAGAAGGCACTGAAGCTGGAGGAACTGCATATGTACGACCTGTATGTTCCGATCGTGGAAGAACCGCCGAAGCAGGTACCCTATGAGGAGGCGCTGGACCTTGTGGCCAGGGGCCTTTCACCCATGGGCTGCAAATACCTGGAGGATCTGGATGCGGCGTTCAAGTCGGGTTGGATCGATGTGTATGAAAATCAGGGAAAGACCAGCGGCGCTTATTCCTGGGGCACCCACCTGACTCATCCCTATGTGCTGCTGAACTATCAGGGCACAATAAACGATGTATTCACCCTTGCACATGAGATGGGGCATGCCATGCATTCGTACTACACGAACAAAACGCAGCCCTATATCTATTCCGAATATAAGATTTTCGTCGCGGAGGTGGCCTCCACGGTGAATGAAGCGCTGCTGATCCATTATCTGCTGGCAAATACAGCTGACAAAAGGGAGAAGGCTTACCTGCTGAACCATTATCTTGAGGAATTCAGGGGTACGTTGTTCAGGCAGACCATGTTTGCCGAGTTCGAGAAGGTCACCCACAGCATGATCGAAAACGGTGAAGCACTGACTGCACAAGAGCTCTGCAGGATTTACAGAGGCTTGAACGAGAAATACTTCGGGCCTGAGGTGGTCATTGACAATGAAATCGATATGGAGTGGGCACGTATTCCGCACTTCTATTCCAGCTTCTATGTATACAAGTATGCCACCGGCATATCAGCCGCGGCGTCCTTGTCCCGGCAGATCCTGAGTGAGGGAACGTCCGCGGTGGAGCGCTATACCCAGTTTCTCAAGAGTGGCGGCTCCGATTATCCGCTGGAGCTGCTGAAGAAAGCGGGTGTCGACCTGTCGGAGCCCGGTCCGGTGGAGGATGCTATGAAGGTATTTGAATCCATATTGGACGAACTGGAGAAATTGTTATAACAAAAAACAAATGGAGAAAAGCATATGACGGATCCAAGAATAGAAACACTTGCAAAAAACCTCGTCAATTATTCATGCGAAATCAAACCCGGCGAAAAGGTACTGATTGAGATCATTGGCTTTGAACTGCCGCTGACAAAGGCACTTGTGAAGGAAGTGTACAAGGCAGGCGGCCTGCCGTTTGTGACCATTAAAAATGACGAGATCAAACGCGCCCTGCTCAACGGCTGCAGTGAGGAGCAAATCAGGCTGATGGCGGAATTCGAGCTGATGCGCATGAGGGAAATGGACGCTTATATCGGCATCCGGGCAGGAAGCAACGCAAATGAATTGGGAGATATCCCGGACGACAGGATAAAGCTTTACAACAAACTGTTTGCCATGCCCGTGCACATGGAACAGCGGGTGGAGCATACCAAATGGGTGGTTCTCCGATACCCCAACAGTGCCATGGCGCAAATGGCGGAGATGTCAACGGAGGCATTTGAGGAATTTTATTTTAATGTCTGCAACCTGGATTATGCAAAAATGTCCAGAGCCATGGACAGCCTGGTGAAAGTCATGGAGCGGACCGACCGGGTGAGGATCACCGGAAGGGATACCGACCTGTCCTTCTCCATAAAGGGCATGCCTGCCGTCAAATGTGAAGGGAAGCGCAATATTCCGGACGGAGAAGTGTATTCGGCACCGCTGAAAACATCTGTCAACGGGGTCATTACCTACAATACGCCCGCAAAATTTCAGGGTTTTACCTATGAAAACATCCGGCTTGAATTCAAGGACGGCAAAATTATCAACGCTACGGCCAATGATACCGAAAAAATCAACCGCATTTTTGACATTGACGAAGGCGCCCGGTACGTCGGAGAGTTCTCGCTCGGCGTCAACCCCTTTATAGAGAAGCCCATGAAGGATACGCTGTTTGATGAGAAAATCAAAGGCAGCCTCCACTTTACACCCGGCAACTGTTATAACCGGTGTGACAACGGAAACAAGTCCGCTCTGCACTGGGATCTGGTATTTATTCAACGGCCGGAATACGGCGGCGGAGAGATCTGGTTCGACGATGTGCTGATCCGCAAGGACGGGGTTTTTGTATTGGAGGAGCTTACATGCCTCAACCCCGATAAACTTGTGTAAGAGCCTCAACCACCTTTGCTTTGGACGGGATCCGTTTTTGTGAGGTATTATGGAGAATTGGGTTATCGGCACCAGGATGGTCATTATGCTGTACTGCATCGTACGGTATGTACAGGGAGATATGGGAAACATACCCCTGGTTGTGTTAATGGTGCTGTTATATATCTGTACCAGCATGCTCTCGTATATTTTTAAAAGAGTTCTGCTTAAACGGTGCTTTTTGTTCTCATCCATTATCCTTTTGTTTATTGCTACGCTTTACATCGAACCGTTGTTTATCCTGCTGATTGCGGCGGATATCCTGGAGCTGGCCTCCGGCATTACTGAAAATCTGTGGATTTGGACGGCCGGCATAGCGCTTCCTGTTACGATATGCGATAGAAACCTGCTGCCTGAATACCTGCTGGTCGGTATTTTTAGTCTGCTGGTTTTTTTGTTAATTACGAGGATCTATACATCTCTTTTGGAGGTTAAAAGGGTCAACCAAAGGCTCCGGGACAGAAATGAAGAGCTCAACAGCAGACTTGATGCCGGCAGTGAATATGAAACCCAGGTGCGTTACCTTTCCCAGCTCGAGGAAAGAAACAGCCTGGCACAGAAGATTCATGACAGGGTGGGTCATACGCTGGCGGGAAGCATCATTCAGCTGGAAGCAGCAGGGATGATAATCGAAAAGGACAGGACCAAGGCGGCGGATATCATCTCGACTGTTACCTGCAACCTCAAGGAAGGGATGGAAAGCATCCGGTCTGCACTCCGGAATATCAAACCGGCGCCGGAGCAGCTGGGCGTCAACAGGCTCAAGCTGATCCTGGAGGAGTTCACACTGGCGCATTCCATCAGGACACACCTGTCCTATCATGGCAGCCTGGATGCGATCACGCATCTTCAATGGAAAATTATCATGGACAATGTACAGGAAGCGCTGACCAACGCGCTTAAATATTCAGGTGCAACAGAAATTAACATAAAGCTTGAGGTTTTGAACAGATTGATCAAGGCGGAAGTGCGCGATAACGGAAAAGGCGCAATTGCCTATAAAAAAGGGATGGGTTTTGCGGGGATGGAGGAAAGGACGGAGAGTGCCGGGGGTAAGCTTATTCTCGACGGGTTCAGCGGCTTTTCCGTCATAACGCTGCTCCCCGTGGGAGAGAGGACTGAAAAATAATGCCGATAAAAGTATTAATCGCAGACGATGATGCGTTGATCAGGGAAGGGTTGAAGATTATCCTTCAGACGGACGAACGGTTCGAGGTGCTGGCCTGTGTTGAAAACGGCCTGAAGGCGGTGGAATTCTGCGCAAGGGAGCCTGTGGAAGTAGCCCTTTTAGATGTCAGGATGCCAGTACTGGACGGGTTGCAGGCGGCAAGGGAGATATCGTCGGCGACATCGGCCAAGCCGCTGATCCTGACTACATTTGATGATGACAGCTTTATACTCGACGCCGTTAAAAACGGTGCAAGGGGATATCTGCTCAAGGGCAGTCCGCCGTCGAGGATCATGGACGCCATCCGAATTGTCCACGAGGGCGGCACGGTTATGCAGGATGTGGCAATGGATACGATAAAGGAGCAGCTGTCCGCAGGCAGGAAAAACCAAATTCCGGAAGGCCTGTTTACCGAAAGGGAACAGGAGATCGTCACACTGATTGCAAAAGGTATGTCGAACAGGGAAATCGCCGCTCACCTCTATATGTCGGAGGGTACGATCAAGAATTATATATCGGTTATTCTGGATAAAACCGGTTTGGAGCACAGGACACAGATTGCTATTTATTATCTTACTGGTGAGAAGGGAGAACACGCTTAAACGGAAAAGAACAGCGGATGCACGGCATGGGCATGGCAGGACAGGCGGGCTGTCAGGATTGCTCAATGCAAACGGCATCGGCGAATATGACTTTAGTAATGTGAAACAGTGACCTTTCGTACTAACAGGGGGGAGCTGTTTTTTTTATAATGTAAAAAGTAAGGAAAGGGGTGTGTTTAATTAATGAGTATCGTTCAAATGGAACAGGTCACCAAAAGCTTTGGAGAAATAACAGCAGTGGACAAAATGTCGCTCAATATAGAGGAAGGCGAGATATTCGGCCTGCTGGGACCCAACGGCGCAGGAAAAAGTACGGCGATCAATATGATCACCGGCTTGTTGGGAATGGATAAGGGGAAAATATTCATACTGGGCCACGATGTGAAAAAAGAGGCTATGACAACGAAACAGAATACCGGTATCGTGCCCCAGGAAATAGCCATTTATGAAGATCTGACCAGCCTTGAAAATGTAAAATTCTTTGCAAGTCTGTACGGCTTGAAAGGGAATAGCTTAAATGAAGCGGCCATGGCTGCACTGGAGTTTACAGGGCTTACAGACAAGGCGAAGAGTTATCCCAAAAGCTTTTCGGGAGGAATGAAACGCCGCCTGAACATTGCTTGCGCCATAGCCCACAGGCCAAAGCTAATTATTATGGATGAGCCCACGGTCGGTATCGATCCGCAGTCCAGGAATCATATACTGCAGTCCGTCAAAAGGCTGAATGAACTGGGCAGCACCATCATCTACACCAGCCATTACATGGAGGAGGTGGAGGCGATCTGTACCCGCGTCGCCATCATGGACCATGGAAAGGTTATTGCACTGGGTTCGGTTGACGACCTTAAAAGCCTGATCAACGATAAAAACATCGTGTATATTTCGGTAGACGACTCCATTTCCAGGATCAATGCAGAGCAGTTGAGGGAAATTCAGGGTGTCAGCGACATTGAAATAGCGGACAGTGTGGTAAAGATCTCCAGTGTCCGGGAAGTGAACAATATGGATAGAATCATCCACTATTTCACTTCCAACAGGTTTTCAATTAAAAGCGTGGAAAGCAAGACGCCGGACCTGGAAACGGTTTTCCTGTCCCTGACCGGCAGAAGGCTAAGGGATTAGGAGGTGGCCGATATGAATCTGTTCAGGGTCATACTGAAGGAATTCAAACTTAATTATAGAAATTTAAAAGCCAATACCTTGATGGTGCTTTTCCCCATTGTATTGATTGCAATACTGGGAGCGGCATTTACAAATGTGTTCGACCAAACGATCAAGCTTGGCGAGGTAAAGGTACTCTATACAGAGGTGGCCGGCAATAGTGACCAGACTTTCACAAATGCCTTCGGAAGTTTCCGGGATGCATTTGCGGCAGAGCTGGGCATGACGTTTGAAAAAACGGAGGATGTCGCCAAGGGTATGGAAAGTATTAAAGACTATGAATACTCCGCCTATGTGCAGATTTCTGATGAACCCCGGGAAATCAAGCTGTATAAAAATGAACGGTATGGTTTCAGTGGGTCTCTCCTGGAAAGCGCGCTTGACAGCTTTACCAAAACCTATGGCGCTGTGTCGGCCATAGCCGTTAATAATCCGTCGGCGCTGCAAAAGCTCCAGGGCGTGGGACAGGGCAGCTATGTGGAACAGCTGTCGCTGGATAAGGAAAGGCAACCCGGCTCTCTGGATTATTATGCAGTCACCATGCTGACCATGATATTGCTCTATGCTTCTCTGACAGGCTTCTACAGTGTCAGAGAGGATGTTGAACAAATGACCGGCAGCAGGATCCTGTGCGCTCCGGTGAAGAAGTACCAGCTGCTTACCGGTAAAGTGCTGGGATGTATTGTTGTAACAGTGGTGCAGGGACTGATTGTGATTCTGTTTAGCAAATTCATACTGAAGGCCTATTGGGGTGAGGATATGGCAACGGTGGCTATGCTGCTGCTGGCTCATTCCATCATGGCCGTAAGTATGGGTGTGGGATTGGCATATCTGTTCAGGAACGGGGATGCCGCCGCAGGGGCTATGAATGCCATCGTACCGATTTTCGTGTTCCTTGGCGGAGGATATGTACCACTGGACGCGATGGGACCCGCATTTTCAGGGATTTCAAGCATTTCGCCCATTAAATGGATCAATTCTGCGCTCTTCAGGGTCATCTACAATAACGATTATTCGCAGGTAGCGATATCGATAGGTATCAGCCTGTCGGTTGCCGCGACTTTTATTGTGATTGCCGCTGTGTTTTCGAGAAGGGGGACCGGTAAATATGCGTAACATGTTTTTAATTATTGCCAACATTCTAAAGGTAACATTCCGGAAAAAGGGTAGCATCCTGATCTACCTGTTCATGCCTCTGGCCGGTGTTGTGCTGTCACTTCTGATATACAGTAATACGGGCTTGACTGTTGTTCGAACCGGCTTCGTCGATCATGACGGCGGGATGCTTTCGGCAGATCTGAAGGAAGCCTTCAGGAGTTCCGATATTTACAAGCTTACCGAGATCAGCGATAGTGAGATAAACGACAGACTGCTCGACATGGAGCTAGATGCGGCCGTTATTGTTCCGGCAGGCTATACGGAAGGCATATACAGTGGAAGACCGGAAAAAATCAAGGTAATCTCGATAAAAGGACAGGATACCACGGCATGGATCAATCAACTGCTGAACAGCTATACGGATACGCTGATGCGCTTTTCGGCCGCTTCCGGCGGGGACCGGGCGCTGTTTGACAGGATGTACGGGGAGTATAAGGCTAACCCGGTAAAGCTTTCGGCAGTTCAGCTTGAGGACCAGAAAACGGGCCGGTACATGGCGCTTTCCAGTATGGGGTTTTTGATCATGTTTCTCATGCTCGGCGCAGGCTTCATCAATATGTTTATTCTCAAGGAAAAAAGAGACCGCACGTATCACCGGATATGCTCAGCGCCGGTCAGAGCAAGGCAGTATATAGCGGGAAATGTCGTCGCCAGCCTGCTGGTTGTAGTATTTCAGATACTCATCATTCAAATCGTGATGAAATTTGTGCTGCATATCGAAACGGGTGTCAGTGATGGGGCAATGTTTTTGATACTATTCCTGTTCGGACTTGTTGCGATAGGTATTGGCCTTGTTGTAACCGCATTTTCAAGCTCAACCTACATGGCGGGTACGCTGAACACACTGATATTGACACCGACCTGCATGCTGGGCGGATGCTTCTGGGATACCGGCATCATGCCGGATTTCATGCAGAAAATCGGATATTTCGTCCCGCAACGGTGGGCGATCGACGCAATCCGGAAGCTTCAAGCAGCTGGAGCCGCTGCTGATATTTCATTAAACCTGCTGATACTTGTGGCTTTTGCGGCAGCCCTTTTCCTGGTGGCGATCTACCGTTTCTCCAGGACCATCAATATGCAGAAATTCGTGTAGTGGAATTCTTAAGCCTCCTGCATTTCACAACGGCGTTCAAGTTATTCAAACAGTGCCTCGATTTCCTCCCGGGTCATTTTGGAGAGGAGTGTTTCACCCGGCTGGATGACGGCGTCGATCAATTCGCGCTTTTTCTCCTGGAGGGCCAGGATTTTCTCCTCAATGGTTCCCCTTGCAACGAGCTTCATGACATAGACCGACTTCTTCTGGCCAATACGGTAGGAGCGGTCTGTGGCCTGATCTTCCACAGCGGGGTTCCACCAGGGATCACAGTGTATGACGGTGTCGGCGCCGGTCAGGTTCAGGCCTGTGCCGCCGGCCTTGAGTGAGATCAGGAATACCTTTCCCAGCCCGTTATTGAAGGAATTGACCAGATATCCCCTGTCGGCGACGGGTGTAGATCCGTCCAGATAAAGGCAGGGGATTTTCATTTCGCTGAGCCGCTTTTTTACAAGCTGCAGCATCCCGGTAAACTGAGAAAACAGCAGGATGCGGTGGCCGCCCTCGATGGATTCCTGTAGTATTTCGTCCAGCAGCAGCATCTTACCGCTGTCACCGCGGTAGTTTTCAACGAACAGAGCAGGATGGCAGCATAACTGCCTCAGCCTGGTCAGTGCCGCCAGTATTTTAATCTGGCTCCGTTCAAAACCGGCTTCCCGGATTTCATTGGCGATTTCACTCTTTATATCCTGCAAATAGGCCAGATACAGCTTCTTCTGCTCGTCCGTCAGCTCGGCCAGCATGGTGCTTTCGATCTTTTCCGGAAGTTCGTTCAGCACGTCCTTTTTGAGCCTTCTGAGTATGAAAGGCTTGATCTGCCTGCTCAGATCGTTAAGTGTTTCATAACCGTCCTCACCTGTGGCCGATTGTGCGTATTTTTCGCTGAACCGGTGGTAAGTGTACAAATATCCGGGCAGTACAAAGTCAAACACGGACCAGAGCTCATACAGGTTGTTTTCCATCGGCGTGCCGGTGAGTGCAAAGCGTGTTTCGGCGTTGATTTGTTTTACGGATCGTGCATTGCTTGAGGCTGGGTTTTTAATGTGCTGCGCCTCATCCAGTATACAGTATCTGAAACGGAATTCCCTATACAGCTCTATATCCCTCCTGATCAACGGATAGGAGGTAATCACGACATCATACTCCGTCATGCGACCGATCAGCTTGTGCCGTTCCTCCCTGCTGCCGATGATTGCGGCATACCTGAGGCCGGGTGCGAACTTTTCCAGCTCTGCGCACCAGTTGAAAACCAGAGAGGTCGGAACAATGATAAGTGACGGCGCCGGTCCTTTCTCGTTACGGGCAGACTGCAGCAGTGCAATAAGTTGTATGGTTTTGCCAAGGCCCATATCATCGGCTAAAATTCCGCCCAGCCGGTAGGTATCAAGTGTTTTCAGCCATTTGAAGCCGATTTTCTGATAATCCCTGAGAGT
>JAEZMC010000433.1 GCA_023435805.1 Bacillota bacterium
GGGCAGCACCATGGACAGCAGTATTAGGGTTTTTTTATGTTTTTGAAGGCCCCTGCGATTCAATGCCGTTGTTTTCCCAACAGCAACCCCGCTTGAATTCATCGTGTCTGGAATCATATTAAACCTGCTTTCTTATAATGAATGTTCATCAGATCATTTTTCGACTGTATAAAATTTACCTCTGCGCATTTCATCGAGGCGGGACATTTATCACCTCGTTATAATTGAAACTGCATTTATATAAGCAGACTTCCCCGGGCCTGTATGGCCTTTTGCCCATTCGGCGGCTCCGATGCCGGTCACCGTCGAGCACGATATAAGTATATTAGGGATCGGGTAAGAAAAAAATGCCATTAACTTGTTATTTCTTGTATTATATTGGTATCTTGAGCAAAGTTTTAAAAGATCCTCCGCTCGTCCATTTTGTCAAAAATAAAATAACAATATTGAACAATATATGCCAAAGTAGACCTGTTTCAAATATCCTTCGCTGCTTTTATAATGAAAACCAATTGGAGAACCGGGGATACCAGTACGGGTTTTCAAAAATATATGGAACTCAAGGTGGGATAACGATGATTAAATTTGGAACCGGCGGTTGGAGGGCATTGATAGGAGAAGAATTTACAAAGGAGAACGTCTCCATACTGGCGCAGGCTATCGCTGATCTGATGAAGAAGAAGGGCCGAACGGAAAGCGGATTCGTGATAGGGTATGACAGGCGCTTCCTTTCAGACAAGGCCGCCGTATGGATCGCCGAAGTAATGGCGGGTAACGGGATAAAGGTTTATTTCATTGATCATGTCGCCCCTACTCCTCTAGTCATGTACACTGTCAAATACCTGCTTGCGGAATACGGCTGTGCAATTACAGCAAGCCATAACCCGGCCGATTACAATGGCGTAAAGGTATTTACCAAAGGCGGCAGGGACGCAAGTGAGGAGGTCACTGCGGAAATTGAAGCGTGCATTGCACAGGTAGAGACCAAAAACATCCTGCACCTGGATTATGCCCAGGGTCAAAAAACCGGTGCCATTCAGATAATCGATCCTTTTAACGAGTACATTGATACCATCCTTGGCATGATAGATGTGGAAGCCATAAAAAACAGAAGGCTGAAGGTCGTACTTGATCCCATGTTCGGGGTCTCCAAAACCTGTCTTCAAACTGTTCTGATTACCTCAAGATGTGAACTGACTGTTATCAACGACAGGCATGACACGTTATTCGGCGGAAGGCTTCCGTCTCCCGGTACGCATACGTTGAATCACCTGCGGAACATTGTTGTGGAACGGGGCTATGACATAGGGATCGGTACGGACGGTGATGCCGACCGTCTCGGTATCATTGATGAAAAGGGCGATTTTATCCATCCCAACAACATCCTCGCGCTGCTCTACTATTACCTGTTGAAATACAAAGGCTGGAAGGGCGGCGTGGTGAGAAACGTAGCCACTACGCACCTTCTGGACAAAATCGCCGCCGGCTTCGGAGAAGAGTGCTATGAAGTGCCCGTAGGCTTCAAACATATCAGCTCCATGATGGAGGAAAAGCAAGCGCTGATCGGTGGCGAAAGCAGCGGCGGTCTGACCATACGCGGGCATATCAGCGGCAAGGACGGAATCTTTGCTGCCAGTCTGCTGATCGAGCTGCTGAGTATTACCGGCAAAAGCTTGTCGGCCTTACTTGAGGAAATTAACAGTGCCTTCGGCACCTTTTACATGGCGGAGAATGATCTTCGGTTTGATGCGCAGACTAAATCAAGGCTTGAAAAAAAGCTTTTTGAACAGAAGGAAGTACCGGAACTGGGCTTTGATATAGCCCATATCAGCTACCGTGACGGGCTTAAGCTCTACTTCACAAACGGCGGCTGGATCGTTGTCAGATTTTCCGGTACGGAACCGCTGCTGCGCATATTCGCCGAGATGTCCAATGAAGCTGATGCTGCTGCAGTCAGCGCTCGTATGAAGAAGTTTCTGAGCTTGTAGACCCGAGCTTGCTATGTATCCCTCCGGGGCGCCGGCGCCTCCGTTACTCCGGCCCGGACCCCGGCAGATACCCGGAATGGCTCAGCCTTGGTTATTCTTGTATTCCATAGGCGTTAGTCCGGTGATCTTCTTAAAGGTTTTCGTAAAGTATGGAATATCTGTAAACCCAACAGCACCGGCTATTTCATAAATTTTATACTTGGGGTCCTGAAGCAGCTTTTTGGCATTTTCGACCCTGATATGGTTCAGGATGTTGATGAAATTGTCACCGGTTTCCTTTTTCAGCAGCTTGCTTAGATACCAGGTGCTTACATAGACTTCATCGGAAACCGTCTTCAGATTAAGGTCACGGTAATAATTGGCCTTCATGTAGGACAAAGCCTTTCCCACAAGGTAGGTGGGATTTCCCGGCCCTTCCTCGGTCTTTTGACTGTCGGAATGCTCTGTTTCAGTCTGTTCCAGTCCATAATATTCCTTGACCCGCTTTTCCAGATTGTTGTATATTTCATTTTTGGACCTGTCCGATTTGATTTCCTTTACAGCCTCAGAGATAGCCAGCTTCAGGTCTTCCGACCGTACGGGCTTCAGTAAAAACCTGAAGGCGCCCTGCTTTACGGCCTCCTGAGCATATTCAAAATCTCTGAAGCCTGTCAGGATGATGACCTTGCATGGAAGCTTCATTTCCCTCAAACGGGCCATCATCTGAAGACCATCCATACCGGGCATTCTGATATCGGTAAAAATCAACTCCGGCTTCAGCGACAATGCGGCCTTCAGCCCTGAAGCCCCATCCTCCGCCTCACCTATGATGGTGCAATCCATGCCTTCCCAGTCCACAGTCTTTTTCAGGCCTTCCCGGATGATCTCCTCATCATCGATGATCATCACCTTAACCATACTACACCTCTTCTGCCTTATTTTCGCTTATCTCCTTCATAATAGCAGGCAGGCTTATGACGACCCTGGTGCCTTCCGCTACCCTGCTTGTAATATGAAGCCCGTAATCCCCTCCATAAAGGAGTCTGATTCTTCTGTGCACATTGATGATACCAATGCTGGAACGGACCATGGAGACCTCCTCCTCTTCCATTCCGGGAACGGCATCCATATCCGCGTCTGCAAGATTTTTGCTGAGTCTGTGCAGTGTATTTTCATTGATTCCGATACCGTCGTCCAGCACCTCGATCCATAGCCTGTCATCCGTCCTGCCTGTTCTTAAGTAAATGGTACCTCTTCCGACCTTCATTTCGAGTCCGTGGTAAACGGCATTTTCAACAATCGGCTGTATGATCAGCTTTGGAATGACACAGTTCAGCGTATCCTCCTCCACCTCCAGTTCCAGGTTGATTTTTTTGCCGTAGCGTTTTTTCAGAAGCAGGTAGTAATTGTTGATGTATTCGATCTCCCGGTTCAGCGTAATGAATTTTTCATTGTTCCGGTTGAGATTGGCTTCTATAATGGAAGATAATGCGGCCACCATTTCGCTGATTTCATCCACGCCGTTGATTTTGGCCTTCCAATTGATGGAATCCAACGTGTTATATAGAAAATGGGGGTTGATCTGGGCCTGAAGCGCCTTTATTTCCGCATCCTTTGTTGCAATCTGCTTTTTATAAACCGTATTGATGAGATTTTTTATCTCCAGTGACATTCTGTTAAAGGTTTTGTTCATATAACCAAATTCATCTTCCCGCTTATTCTCAATGGTAATACCGATTTCACCCTTTTCCACCTGATGCATGCGCTTCACCAGCAGGTTGATGGGCTTGACGATATCTGAGTAGAGGAAGTTCACCAGCAGCAGGCATATGGGCAGCGTGGCGGCACAAAGGATCAGGATGAGCCTGGCGATATGGCGGACATCCTTGAGCAGTATGTTGGAGGATATGGCCATGACCAGCTTCCAGTTGTCGGGCATGATGGTCTCGTTCAGCAGGTAGATCGTATCGTTTCCAGCTTTGATTTCTCTTGCGCCGGTGCCGTTCCGGGTGCCGGACAGCTCTTTCAGCGACGATCGGTAGTTTATTTTAAAAGGCATGTAGGTATATACCTCGCGTCCGTCGCTTCCGTAAAGGCTCACATTCTGCCTGGTATTGGTCATGTAATTGTTCAGCACTTCCGTCAAATACTGTTCATTCACCTTAAATACCAGCAAACCGATTTCTCTTTTAATTTCATTGATATCATAGATGATCTTTGTTATATAAAGTCCATCCGCCCTGCCATCCTTAAAGGCTACATGCCATACGGGCTTGCCGTGGTGCTCCAGCGCCTGTTTGTACAGGCTGTCCATTTTCATGTAGCTGTCGGTATTGGAGCCCATATTCTTATTTACTTGAAATACTTTGCCGTCTGCTGTAAATCGTATCAGAATCTCATCAATTTCACTTTTCAGGTACAGGTTGGATTGAAGGTATGCATTGAAATCATTGACTGCTTCGTAGTCCAGGCTTCCGTTGGACAGTCTCCGGTTTGCCTCATAGATCTTATTGTCATATAAAATCTGAACCGCATACAGGCTCAGCTTTGTCATCCTGTCGGAGATCAGGCTGGTCAGCTCGGCGGCAGAGCTGCGCATATCGCTGACAGCCCTTTCGGTCATCGTTCCGGCATAATTTCGATATCCGATATAGCCGATAATGACCACAGGATAAAAAATAAAAAGGATTGCGATTACCATGAGCTTGGTTTTAAGCGATATTTTTCTATAAAACCGTAAAAGGGAGATTCTCATACAATTCTCCAGCTTCCGTTTCATTTGGCATCGTCAGTTCCCACGCAAATCCGGCGGAAACATTTCCTGCTAATGAAATATTAACATAATTTTATAAGCAATCCTATACATATATATCATCACGACACAATTGGACAATTTATGACAAGAAAGACATATTTGTTTTTTCTTTTAAAGGCGGTATAATGTATTGATGACTATGCCGCATATCCTTTACCTATCGGGGGCATGAATGATGAAGAAATCTTCAGTTATTCTATCCGGTATCCTGTTACCTGCCCTGCTGGCTTCGGGCTTCTCATGCTGCGGACCCGCGGACGGAGCGGGCAGCGGAGCCATGGCGGTCACAGATCCGGAAGCTATCGCACAGGCACGCCCGACCATCCGGGTTGCCACCACCTTTACGGGAGAAGATCCTTACACGAATGTATGGCAGCAGGTTTTAAAGGAATTTGCGGCGGACGACGAGGAGATCCTTGTTGTCAATGAAGCCACCGGGGCGGGGGGCGATGCCTTTAAAATCAAAATCAATACTGATTTTGCCTCCGGTAACGAGCCCGATGTGACCTATGGCTTTAACGGTGCGCTTGGAAAGCCGTTGGTGGATTCCGGCAAGGTAATCGCCTGGGAAGAGGAGTTAAAATCAGACCCGGTCTGGGCATCCAATTTCAAGCCTGATCCTCTGGAAACCTGCAAATACAATGGAAAACTATATGCGCTTCCCTTCCTTGGCTTTTTCGAAGGCATGTATGTCAACCGGGATGTCTTTGAAAAATGCGGCCTTGATATTCCCACAACCTACAATGACATTATTAATGCCATTCCCGTTTTGCGAGCCAGGAATATCACGCCCATCGCATGCGCTTTTTCCGATGAACCCCATTATATCATTGAAACCTTCATTCTATCTGTGGGCGGCAAGGAAGGCCATTCCATTCCGTTCGACCCCAGCTGGGCACAGGCCTTGCAGCTTATTAAGGAGCTGTACGACAGGCGGGCCTTCACCGAGGATGCCCTGACCATCAAGCAGGGTGCCTGCGCGGAGCTTTTTGCGGATAAAAAAGCCGCCATGTTCATTTCAGGCTCATGGTCCAGAGGGAATATAAGAGACCAGGAGAATACGCTGGTTATCCCGCTGCCCATGGTGCCCGGCGGAAAAGCCGACCCTACGGATATTATCGGCGGCGCCGGAACAGGCTGGTATTTGACAGGTGAGCTGAATAACAAAAAAAATGGTGCGGGAATGAAATTCATCAAATATATGACTCAGCCCGAGGTGGTTGCCAAGTTTGCCTCAGTTGCAGGCGTACCCTGCATTAATTGCGAGGTTAAGGCAAAAACGCCTCTGGATCAAAGCAGCTTCGACCTGATGAACCGGGCAAATTCCATCAGCGGTGCAGTCGGCGATATGCTGGGGCAGGAAGTCTTCGGTTATATGTGGCATGGATTGTCACATATCGTCACCGGGAGAAAAACTCCTGAGCAGGTCCTGGAGGAAGCACAGCGGCTGGCCTCCAGGTAAAAACCTCCTATGGTTTTCCGCCATATCACTTTACTGCTGTATTTCAGTCAGCACACCTGCGTTTGCCCGCATATCCCTTGCAGCATAATCCAGCAGGAAATGCAGCAATATTCCGGGCAGTATGGACCCAGTGCAGATGTAAACGAGCGCCAGCAGCAATCCGAACAGACCGGTTTTTATCACTCCTGAAAGACCTTGGTAAGTATGTGCAAGGCCGAAAAGTAATGCAGATATGACGATACATAAGTAGATGTTCAATCCCGGAAACAGATAGCCAAGTAAAAAGATCAGAAAACCTCTGTAGATCAGTTCCTCGGTTAAACCGGCCGAGAGGGAGAGAAGCCCCCAATAACGTTTCTCCGTACCCGATCGGGGAAGCATCAGATCAATATCATGCGGCACTTCAAGAGCTGCAACTTTTTTCCTGAATGCTTCATTGAACCTCGTCATCAGAAGCTGATAAACCACCGACGCAAGAACCAAACCGGCAATAATGAGGATGGCATAGGTACCCCACCTGCCGAACACCTCAAAGTTCACCGATATCCAGCCGATGCCTGTGTCTTTGGGTAACAGACTGCCTGTAAACAACAGGGCAATAATAGCCGCTGCCGGCACCCAAATCCCGGCAATTGTAATTTTATAGTACAGGAGCCTTACACCGGTATCATCCACCAGCTTCCGGGCAAAGCTTTTAAATACGTAATATCCCACAATCGGCTCATATAAAAGATAATATACTAAAAAAACAGAAAACAGAACTTCCATAAACTACCTCTTTCCCATCAAAACCTTCCTGACCTCTTCTGACGCCTTGATCATGCCGTACACCCTGACCTTTTCAAAGGTCTGCTCCGCCAGCTCCGCCGTAACATCATTATGTACGATCAGCATGCCCACCATGGTAATTTCAATTTTTTTGCCGGCAGCCAGAACCTCTTCCAGTATTTTTTTATTGAAGCTGAACACACCCGTTCCGCCAAATTTTGTATCAAGGTCATACACCAGCGGGGGTAGCTCTTTTATGCTTTTTACTTCTTCATTGACCCGCTGCAGTTCCTTGTCCAGCAGATCGATGCCGAAAATGCTTGAGGCTTTGATGTTTTCAATTTCACCTGCATGAGCCGCCAGTTTGCTGCGGATCGCTGTGCGTATAAAATCAGTCCTGCTGGAATAAAAGCCCTGGTCGACAAGCAGATCAATCTGCCCCAAATCAATCGCCCCGATGTTTAATGTCAGTTTTTCAGACTCCATAAAAACAACCTCCATCCTATTCACTAGCTCAGGTATTGCCATACCCTCCGCATGATACCATAGACCATCCGTATGCCATCCATACACCATCTATTTACCATCCATATTGATGGTATTACAAATTTATGGATTTGTCAACTATTATTTTACATCTTCACCAATAGAATATATTTTAGAAAAGCAATTCCTATCAGGCAATGACAAAAGACAGGCAGGAAATAAATCTGCCTGCCTGCCCCATTAGCCGTTCCAGCCCTGTCATATTCAGTTTCTGCGCCTGCTTATTGCCCCAGCAGCCCGGCCGCAAGCTCCCTGGCCCGCTGGGCGTCTTCTGGTTTTACTTCCTCCAGGATAATGTCTGCATAGGGCTTTTCCGTTTTTATCCTGTCCAGAAGGTACTCCAGTTCAAGCGAACCCTCCCCGAGAGCGGCGCTCTCCTTGTTATTCCCCACAATTTTAAAATCCTTCAGGTGAAAAACATTGATACGATCCTTGCAGAGCTCAAACACATCCTCCACGACCTTTTTTTGCTCACCGGCATTGACAGGTGAAAGCATATTCACGATATCTACCAACGCGCAAAGGTTATATGAAGGAATACGGTCAAAAAGGCGAACCAGTGCGGCTGCAGTATTTACTGTATGGCTGGCAACCGCTTCAATGGCAACCAGCACGCCGAACTTTTCAGCTTCCTCTGTCACTTCAGCGGCAAACCGGACCAGACGTTCAAATGC
>JAEZMC010000098.1 GCA_023435805.1 Bacillota bacterium
CGCCAGGGGCTTGTATAACACCATCAAGGGAGATATGTTCCAGCACAATAACTTTTCTCATGACTGATTCCTCCAGTGTTTGAATTGCTAATTAACTGACTTGTTTACAAATGGTGTAGTGCCTGACACCATACATTCCCGCTTATTGCATTTTTTCTGCTAGAGCTTTTATACGTTCCAGAGCTCTGGGAAACCTGCTGTTAAATGTTTCTTCCTGTTCCAGTGGGACGTCGGTTTGAACAATCAATGTTGTAACGCCATTTTTTTCGGTAAGGGAATAACTCTCAGTCCCACCAGTCCACTCTTTTTCGCGTTCCTGCTGCCCGCTTTCTTTTGTGTCTGCACTATGCCTGAATAACACAAATTCATTCGGATTAAGCTTCTCTATCAGATCTGTCACCCCATAACCACTTACAGAAGATATAAACTGAATTTCATTTCCTTCTTTCATTACACCCTTCATATATGTGCCTTCATCAATCATATTTGCCCAGTCACGGAATGTTTTATCTTCCCAAAGAGTTGCCCAGACTCTTTCTTTAGAGGCATTTATTTCGATTGAGAATTGAATTTCTTTCATATTTTCCTCCTCCTTGAAGTAAACAGGTTTCACATATTCTGCTTTGCTCCTAAACTTTAGTTACATAAAAAAAGAAATCTCTTCCCGTAGTTATACTCATATATTCAAACCAGGACTTATTCACTAAATATACCCAGTATACTGCATCATTAAGCGTTCGTTTAGATGCCAATGGATTGTGAAACGTAAACGATAGCCAGTTTTTTACACTGAACAACCTGCTTATTAACATTTTAATACCTCCGTTCCAGTTCCATATTATTGGATACAAGTCGTAAAACAATTCTGTTTCGCCATATCCGATCCAGCTCAAGGATTGATGCCGGCTTTTTTATCATTACAGTAAAAAAGTTAAAAACGCAATAAATGATGAACGGATACTATGTTAAAATTCTATTTGACAGGGAATGATTTGGTAGGGATGCATTTCTACGAGGTTGGTCGCAAGCAGGGCTTGACTGGTCGCAAACTACGTTTGCTGCTCGTCCCTGCATCCTGGGCGTAAACTGTCGCTGAAAATAAACGTGAGACCAAAAGGCAATAGAACAGGAGGTCGATATGATGGAAGGTATCGTATATCCCGGGTATATAACCGATGTACAGGGTATAAAAGTGGGGCATGCCCAATCGGAGAAGGGTATGACGGGCTGTACAGCGGTAATCTGTGAACAGGGGGCCACCGGTGGTGTGGATGTACGCGGCTCGGCGCCGGGCACCCGTGAAACGGATCTGATGAGGCCCGATAAAATGGTGGATCGGATCCATGCGGTTGTATTGGCCGGCGGCAGTGCCTTTGGACTTGACGCGGCTTCCGGTGTCATGAAATTTCTTGAAGAACAGGGCACAGGATTCGATGTGGGCGTTACCAAGGTGCCTATAGTGGCTTCAGCAGTGATATTTGACCTGAATGTGGGTGATTACAGGATAAGGCCGGATTTTCAGATGGGTTACGAGGCGGCAAAATCGGCCTCGCCGGCAGAAAACAGGCAGGGGAGCATTGGTTGTGGAACGGGTGCTACAGTCGGCAAAATTCTGGGGCCGGAGCATGCGATGAAATCCGGACTGGGTAGTGCAACAATCCGGGCCGGTGCGTTAACTGTTTCAGCAATTGTGGTCGTCAACAGCTTTGGAGATGTGTATGACTACACAAGCGGTAAACAGATTGCGGGTGTCTACGACGATGAAAAAAGGGAAATGTTGAATACCTATTCCATCATGAAAATGAAGAACATACCGACAGGCTTCCCAATGAGAAACACAACCATAGGGGTCGTGGCCACCAATGCCGTGCTGACCAAGGCAGAAGCCAACAAGGTGGCTGAAATGGCCCACAACGGCTTTGCCCGATCCATCAATCCCGTACATACCATGCTGGACGGGGACACCATTTTTACCATGGCGACTAATGAGGTCAGGGACGATGTGAATCTCATCGGAACCATGGCCGGTGAGGTTATGTCCATGGCCATTACCAACGCCATACGGAGTGTAAAGCCGTAGCTGAGTACAACCTTAACGGACAGGTGGGGGGGCGATGCAGAAAAGAAGGCGGTAAGTGATGGATGCAGGGCCGGGGATTGTTTACCATGGCGGACATTTAGTACGGATCGTATTCCTGTCCCTGAAGAAATACTTTGTGGAGGGATTGCAGCAACAGGAATTAGCGGCTAGAATTAAAATTAAAGAATCACGATGTCAGGATGGGTTCTTTTAGCATGATTCGAATTTAAGGAGATACACAATGACAGAAGTGCGCTTGAAGGTGACCTGTGAATATACTGGTTGATGCAGACGCCTGCCCGGTGAAGGGGATCATAGTAAGGATAGCCAGACAATATCAAATTCCGGTGACCATGGTGATCGATACCAGCCATGAATTGAATGACGGGTACAGTACCGTCATTACGGTAGACAAGGCCCGCGACAGTGTGGACATTGCACTGATCAACCTTGTAAAGGCCGGAGATATTGTAGTGACTCAGGATTATGGTGTTGCGGCTATGGCGCTGGGAAAAAAGGCCAGGGCTGTAAATCAGAATGGGTTGATCTATTCGGATGATAATATCGACAAGCTCTTGTTCGAACGGCACCTCGGACAAAAGGCACGCCGGGCGGGGAGAAGAACATCAAACCCGCCTAAACGTACAACGGCGGACGATGTAAATTTTGAGACGGTATTCAGGCGTATGCTTAAGTAAGCACAAAAAGCAGCCATTTGAGAGAGAAGAAATACAGATCGAGTTTGTGTATTTCAGCACCCAAGACTCAATAGCATCGAACCCCTTGCTTTTTGGGTAAGATATCCCTATACCCCATTCATGATAACCCTATTATGACGCACTACTTATAGTCTTTAAGCGTACCCCAGTATTCAAACCGGTTATATTCCGGGTTTGTTGAGTAAAAATGTATCCATATCGGTGCATTGTCCAGCTCTGGATGTGCAGCAAAAAATCCTCTGTCCCCATACCTGACAGCTTCCAAAGCCAACGGCAGCTCACGTCTGAAAACAGCATTGCGCACAGCAGATGCTGCCGGACCAAACTGACCGTCTACATACACATATGCATATAGAAATGGTAATCCGTTATTCGTTCTCCATTCTGCAAGCACTTCATCTCTCGTGGCATTAACCTTGTCATAGGCAAACTGCAGACCGATTGTAAGAAAAAGGTCTGCAGTAATATCCGAGTGCGTTAACGTATACTTGCGTCCTATAACCGGTTCAGTCATGGTAACTCCGGGTCTGAATTCAACATACAATTTATCTGGATTCAATTTCTCCACAATGATCCTCCCTGTGAAGGAGCTGCAGCGGCTTGTGCTGCCATTTGATTGCTGCTGATCCGTCATCAAGAGCGCCGCAGAACTTACACCCGCCATTTTATCTTATCAGCAATCTCTGATGGAGGTGCTTCCCCATCTACCTGCTCATCAACTGCCATGCATAAAACTCCCTGGCTTTGGATGTCCTTCTGATCTCTTTTTATAACTTTACATAATATTTTATGCAATGCAATAAAAAAGGTTCTTTAATGCCCCGCTTTGTCAGGGCACAGAAAGCAGGACTTTAGATAAAATCCTTTCAGTGAGGCATTGTATTTTATGGGTGAATCAGCATTTATTCCGCGATTCTCTTGACAATGAACCTCGCTCAGCATGTTTTCCGGCATCAAGGTATCCTCATGCTGAACCTGGACAGCCGGCTTAATAGTGGCACAGGCAGATATTACTATTCAGTAAAATAACGATCTATCCCCAGTTTTATCGCTGCTGCCGCTTTATCCTGAAATGCAGGGTCGTTGAGCTTTACCTCCTCATCTCTATTGTCAATGAAGGCAATCTCTACAAGAATTGAAGGAGCATTGGTTTCACGGCATACCGACAAGTCCTGCTCCTTGATGCCGTTGTCTTTTAAATTTAAGGCCTTCACAAGCTCATATTGAACAAGCCCCGCCAGACGCTTGCTATCTTCCTGTTGTATGTACACCGGGTTTAATTGTATTGGTTGGGTATACACCTCAGTACCGCTCATATTGCGCTTTTCACTAGCATTAGAGTGAATACTGACAAAAATGTCTGCTTCAGCATTATTGGCTATCACAGATCGTTCTTTAAGCGGTATAAATGTATCATCCTGACGTGTCAATAAAATATTGTATCCTGCATCCTTTAACAGGTTTGAAAGTCTTAAGACAATAGCCAGGTTTACATCCTTCTCCTTTGTTCCATTGAGACCTATAGCACCGGGATCGTATCCACCGTGGCCCGCGTCGATAACGATCAGCCTCCTGCTGTCACTGTCCTGATCCTCCCCGCTGGAAGGGTCACCCGCCGCACCTGGGCCGACTGTTGCACCAGGGATGCCTGTTATATTGTTGGGGGCGTCCTCTGTACCAGGAACGT
>JAEZMC010000227.1 GCA_023435805.1 Bacillota bacterium
CTTGGGAAGTAACTTTTCATATGCGGCATATTTTTCAGATTTGCCCGTAGAGCATGACACATGGGGTGAAGTAACAAATGCTGAAATCTGTAGTAATTGCACAGCCTGCATAAATAGCTGTCCTACAAATGCAATACGGAAGGATAAATTTCTAATTGATAATAAGAGGTGTTTATCGTTTTTTAATGAGGTACCAAATGAAATGCAAGACTGGCTTCCGTTAAGCGCGCATCACAGCTTATATGACTGTATTATTTGTCAGAGAGTTTGTCCTATGAATAAAAATCAGGTTTCAAATGTATACGACAATATTTCTTTTACTGAAGGAGAAACAAGCATGCTGCTTGAGGGCAAGGCGTTTGAGGAGTTTTCTGAAGATATGAAGCGAAGAATACTCTTTCTTGGGTTAAATGATTGGTACTCTGCTATACCAAGAAATTTAAGGCTTTTACTTGATAAAAAATATAATGCTGAAAGTGAATAAGCCGATAGTAGAAAAAGAGTAGCGTTGCTGTGTAAAACACAGCAAACAACCAGGCACAAAGCAAGCATATTTTATATGCACTTTGCACCTGGTTCCGCTTTGTTCGGGGCTTAATTCATAACAGGGTGATCGTCTGATTGCAGCTCATTGCGTGAAATTATCCCTGTTTATTTTACTCTGAGGTATTTGGAGTATACATATCCAGTATGGCTCTTATGCTGGATCTTATCCCATCCCGACTTTCTGGAAAGGATCGTAACAGTGGTGCCCTTCTTCAAAGTGCCGACTTTTTTATAGGTTTTGCCGGGTCCGCTTCGAACATTCAGCTTTGTAACAATAACCGTTCCTGTGGAGTGGGTTGTGCTAACTTTTTTAGCGGATACTGCCGATGCGCTGATGCTTAATGAAATGGTTGTTATCAATACAAGACATATTGCTAAAAGCTTTTTACCTAGTTTCATAGCATTACCTCCTGATAAGTTATTTAAACATTATTAATATTCCGTGATGAATATGCTTTTATAATAGTCCTTATTGGCGGCAATAGAATTATATGTCAACCAAGCATCATAAAAAATGGAAAATTAATCTGTCAAAGCATGCCCATAATAAGTGTTTGTCGGTCATACATAAATTGCATGCAGCAAATGACGGCCGCGCTATAGCCCACGGTTTACAGTTTCGTAAAGAACGAATCGCAGGGAAAGTTATATCTAAAAAATACCAATAAATAATAAAATTTGTTTGACACGCGAGGATGGCCGTGGTAAAATTGAATGAATAGAAAAATATTCATTCATTAGGTGCATATAGCTCAATCGGGCAAAATTTTATGACCGGGTTGAGGGATGAAAACAGGCTGGAAGTGAAAGGAAGGTTCTTATGAAAGGGATCATCATTTACGCCACGAAGCACGGTTGTACCGAAAAAGTGGCAAAACTGCTTCAAACAAAGCTCACACAGGTGATAAAGGCAGTGGACGTGGAAAAGGAAAACCCACCGGATTTATCCTCTTTTGATACAGTCATTCTGGGCGGCCCCATATACATCGGCAAGCTGCATAAGCCCCTTGCCGCCTATATGCAGCAAAACAGTGAAATGCTGAAAACGAAGAGGCTGGCCTTGTTCCTGTGTGCGGGAGAACAGGACCCTGCATGCAAGGAGAAGCTGATTGCCGCTAATTTTCCGGAAGAGCTATATAACCGTGCCATTTTGCGGGAGGTTCTCGGAGGAGAATTGTACTGGAACAAGCTGGATTTCATGACAAAGCTGATCCTTCGAATGGTCAAAGGAATCAAAGAAGGTTACTCCAGACTTTCGGAAACGAAGATCGACAGTTTTGTAAAAGGAGTTGCCGAAGCGCAGCTTTGAAATGATAAAACGTATTTATCCATAACGGAATCCTTGGCGGTCATGGGTGTGCATATTCTCAAGCTATCGCACAAATACTTGATTTAGAGCCCTGGATCATATCAAAACGGAGTTTGAATTTTTCCCCGGGACGTACTATCATTGATTTAACTGCGGACAACTGGGGGAAGGATATTGAAAAATATTAAAAAAATTGCACCGGGATTTGCTATTGCAGTAGCCCTTGCTATCATCGCAGCATTCCTCGGAAAGCTTGCGCCGATTGTGGGCGGTCCGGTTTTTGGGATCGTCCTGGGGATCGTGATCGGCAGCATTTGGAAAAAACCTGATACTGTAAGACCGGGATTGGTTTTCACCTCCAAAAAGGTGCTTCAGTGGTCGATTATTGCATTAGGCGCGGGGTTAAGCCTCACCCAGGTATTCGAAGTGGGTTTGTCTTCTTTGTACGTCATGCTTTTCACACTCTCCGCAGCTTTCATCACGGCATACGGGCTTGGAAAGCTGATGGGAATCCCCTTCAAGCTGACAAGTCTGATCGGAGTGGGTACGGCAATCTGCGGCGGTTCGGCAATTGCCGCCATATCGCCGATTATTGATGCGGAAGATGAAGAGATTGCCTATTCCATATCGACAGTTTTTCTGTTCAATGTCATAGCGGTTCTGATATTCCCGCCACTTGGGCATCTGCTCGGGTTCTCCGACAATGCGTTCGGACTCTGGGCAGGAACGGCGATCAACGATACTTCGTCCGTTGTAGCGGCAGGATATGCCTTCAGCGATGCGGCCGGGGCCTACG
>JAEZMC010000246.1 GCA_023435805.1 Bacillota bacterium
ATGAATTGAAGGAGTACCTGGCCGGAATCGTACCGGATGAGGACAGTCAACGCACATTGGTGCGTGATTTGCTCAAACCCAATGATTTTGTGGTGCTGGTGGTGCCCATAGACAGCGCGGCACCAAAGGGCAGACTGATACTGCCCCAGCAGCAGGTGATCAGAGATGTTCTCGAAAGCGGTGCCATTTCCATTGTGACAAGGGAAACCGAACTGAAGCAGACACTGGAGAAGCTTGGGACAAAACCCAGACTGGTCATTACCGATTCTCAGGCCTTTGAGAAAGTGTCTGCGGAAACGCCCAGGGATATACCGCTCACATCCTTTTCCATCCTTTTCGCCAGATATAAAGGCGACCTGGAGGAACTGATCAAGGGAGCACGTGCCATAGACTCGCTGAAGGAAGGCGACAGGGTGCTGATTTCCGAGGGATGTACCCACCACAGGCAGTGCGACGACATCGGCACGGTCAAGCTGCCCCGCTGGATCGGCAAATACACCGGAAAGCAGCTGGCATTTGATTTTTCAAGCGGCAACCATTTCCCGGACAATCTGAACGAATACAATCTTGTTGTCCACTGCGGCGCATGCATGCTGAACCGCCGCGAAATGAACCACCGCATACGCACTGCGTCCGCGAAGGCAGTTCCTATTGTAAACTACGGCGTATTGATCGCCTACATGCAGGGAATTTTGGATAGGACCACAGAGCCCTTCCGATAGAAGCTTCATGGTGAATGCGGCGTATCATTTATTGATCAGTATTAATCCGATGATGCAGAAAGCGGCGCCGAAAACCTTGTTTAATTCAAAGCCCTCATGATAAAAAAATATGCCTACAGGGATCAGCATAAGAGCCAGAAAAATGTTGGCCACCAGCGATCCGACACTGATGTTCCAGCCGGCACGGTACGCCATCAGATAGCCGAATTCCAGGCCGATGATGGAAAATCCCAGTGCCAGGCTGGTCCAATTCAATTCCTTGAAGGATTGAAAAAAGCTTTTATCGCTTTTGTAGAAAAAAGAAAGAACAAATGTCAGAATAGCGGCAGTTATATAGGTGACCAGCAGCGCTGCAAAGGGGTTTGCTTTTTGCGGCGTGGATTTCTGACAGATATTATAAAGTACGTTTGAAGCTACAATTATGACAATGGACAAAACATACATGAACATTGCGTTTTCATCATCTCCGTAACATCAAAAAAATAATGAATCCATCATATCAATCCCATATAACCATATCAAGTGAAATTTTTCGGTTCTATTGACAGGTGTACATAAACCAACTACAATGATTTAGTTCGAGTAAAGCAAGAACCAATCTTATATTACGTCTTTTCAGGAGGTCAAATTTGGACGGTCAAATTCAAAAAGTGAAGGTAGTCTGTGCAGACCCTTCAGCACTGGGACTCTTCGGGCTTGCAATCGTGACGCTGGTGGCATCGTCGCAGAAGCTCGGCATGACCGAAGGATTATCATTTGTATTACCGTGGGCAATTTTTTTGGGTGCTTTTGCACAGTTATATGCAAGCTATATCGATTCAAAGCATAACAATACCTTTGGTATGACAGCCTTTGCGGCTTACGGCTTCTTCTGGCTGGGAGTTGCGTCGAGTTGGATGATAAAACTGGGCGTATTCGGGGAAAACCTCAGCCACTCCGTGGACGGAGTGCAGCTTGGCTTTGCGTTCGCCGGATATCTGATATTTACGGTGTTTATGACGTTTGGTGCCATGGAAACCAACAAAGTACTATTTGTTATTTTCCTGCTGATTGACTTCCTATTTGTCGGACTCAGCCTGAATTCCTTCGGGATATTGCCCGAGCTCTCGCACATGCTGGCAGCCGTTTCAGAGTTCGCCATTGCACTGGTTTCATTCTATGGCTCGGCAGCGGCCGTGTTGAATACGCATTTCGGCAGGACATTTTTGCCCGTAGGAAAGCCTTTTGGGATATTTAAAAAGTAACCGGTCTGAGATTCCTGATTTAGCCAAATGACGCGGACAACCTTGCTTTACAAAAATCCATGACTATGATATCATTACACCGTCAACTGTCAAACAAAGAATAAAATATTGGAGGGTTTCTCATGAAAATTGTAAAAACCCGTCTAGCTGATCAAGTAGCTGAAAAAATTCAAGAAATGATAGCAAAGGGCATATACAAGGCAGGAGACAAGCTTCCGGTAGAGAAACAGCTTGCGGAGATGTTTTCAGTAAGCCGTATTACGGTACGGGAAGCATGTGTCAAATTGAAAATCATGGGAATTGTTGATATACGCCAGGGGGAAGGTACCTTTGTAAGGGCGGTCACACCGGAATCATTTATGAAGCCGCTGCTTCCCATGCTGATTTTGGATCAATCCCAGTCAGATCCGCTCGAAAATCTGTACAATATTTACGATGCACGGTGTGTCATTGAAATGAAGACCGCAGAACTAGCGGCAAAAAATGCAACAGAAAAGGATTTGGATGCCCTTGGAAGCATTCTTTCGCAGCTTGAGGAGAACATTAAAAACAAGGATTTTACAAGCTACGACAAAAATGATTTTCTATTTCACCTTCAAATAGCCAAGTGTAGCAAAAATCCTATTTTATATACCATACTGGAGTTGATACAGGATTTGCTGCGCTATTCCATTGAAGCGGTCAGTGATGCTCCGGATGCCAAGGACAATTCCATGCGGTATCACAGAGACCTGTTTCAATTGATCCAAAACCGGGAAATTCATGCGGCCGGCCGCTGCATGTTTGAGCACCTGTCACTTGGAGCCAATTATGTAAAATCTCTCATGCAAAACAAATAGTCCACTAAAGAGACAGAACAACCTTTATTCTTTATTCCTTCCTATCCATACTGACGCACTATATTTACCGAGGGTCATGTCTATGTTGTGCAAACTTATTTTGTGTTTAACCTTAAAATTATGCAAAAATCGATTTGAATAGTCCAAAGACAAAGAAATCCCGTCCTCCTATAATAATGTTTAGTGAATATCAACAAAAAGCTGCCGAAAAACGGACGCTTTTTACATCAGTTTGCACTGATGTATAAATAAAAAAATATTATAGGAGGAACAACACATGAAAAACAAGAGAGTAATTGCGCTGCTGTTGTGTTTGATACTGGTTGCATCCACGATGATGGCATGCTCCGGCGGCAATAACGACAGTGGCTCCAGCTCTGCTACTACTGCCGATCCGGCAGGAACGGGCACTGCTGCAGAAACAACTGCAAATGAGAAGCCCTATGCGGGACAGACTATCCGTTTCGTAACGGCAAACCAACCCTGTGTTGAAAACACTTTGCAGAAGTCCTTGGATGAATTTAAAGAAAAAACCGGTATTAATGTAAACATGGAAATCATGGGAACAGATCAGTTCACCAACAAAGTTACGGTTGAGCTTTCAGCTAAATCGAATACGCTGGACCTGATCTTCCTTCGTCCGCTGAATGACCTGAAACAGTTCGTTCAGAACGAATGGCTTACGGATTTGACCGGCTACTTTGAAAACGATGAAGACTTTGATTTAGATGATTTCTTTAAAGGTGCTATAGACAGCTGCAGCTATGAAGGTAAGCTGTATGGAATCCCGTTTGTTGCGGAAAGCCAGTTGGTTTATTACCGTAAAGACATTTTTGAAGAAAAAGGTATTACATTCCCGAAGACCTTGGATGAATTTATGGAAGTGGCCAAGCAGCTGACTGATAAACAAAATGGCTTCTATGGTGTTGTAGGGCGTGGTAAATCCAATGCCTGCATAACTCAGTTCTCAACCTTCCTCCGCGCATTCGGCGGCGACTTCAATACGTCTACTGAGAGCCTGATGAACACGCCTGAAGCTGTGGAAGCAATCAATTACTATGGCAAACTGCTTTATGAATATGGACCTCCCGGTGTTATCAATATGAGCTGGACGGAAGCTGCCGCATTGTTTGCACAGGGTAAAGCTGCCATGTTCTTTGATGCCGACGCTATTTACAGTAACGTTGTAGGTGCTGAAAATACCGTGCTTAAGCCTGAACAGATCGGTTATGCCGTGATGCCGGCAGGCTCTGCAGGCTCCACTCCGTTCTACTCAGTAGCAGCCGGTATGGCAATTCCCTCCTTCAGCGAAAAGAAGGATGCAACTGCTGAATTTATACGCTGGGCTTTGTCCAAGGAAATGGACATACAGATGATGATCAATGACAAGAATCCGGGCTGCCGTCAATCCAGTTGGAATAATGCAGAAGCTACCGCTTCCTGGCCGGCTGACCTGCTGCAGGTTATGGTTGATTCCCGTGAAGTAGCCGTTGCCGGTGACCGTCCTAACGTTATCAATGTTGTGGAAGCACGTGATATCCTCAGCCTTCCCATCCTGGCCGCATTACAGGGACAGGATACTTCAGAGGCTATTACCAAGGCACATAACGAGTTCCAGGCTTTGATCGATAAAGAAAACAAGAAATAATGGAGTCGGGTTAGGTGAATATAACCATAAATGTGTAATAACCGGGTGCGGGGGGAGTTATCGCTCTCTCCGCACTTTAGGTTAAAATTATCTGGAACTTCTAGTTAGGGGTGTTTTAAATGATACAAAACAAGATAGATAAACATATTAAAACCATTTTTATGGCACCGATCATGCTCTTCATTGTTCTGATGGTTGTTTTCCCTCTGTGTTATACCGTGTATCTTAGTTTCACGGAATGGAGCATGGGTGTTACGGCACCTGAATTCATCGGACTGAAAAATTATATAGAATTATTAAATGACGAGCGCTTTCTGAATTCGATCTGGCGTACACTGTATATCGCCTTCGGATCAGTCATTATAGAAGTAATTCTCGGAACAGCCATAGCACTGTTTTTGAACCGTGAATACCGCGGGAAAGACCTTTCCAAAACACTATTCCTGCTGCCGATGGTTGCTACTCCTGTCGCTGTTGGTATGGTATGGCTGCTCATCTATGAGCCGACTATCGGTGTGGCCAACTTCCTGCTGACTAAAATCGGCCTTGACCCGGTTATGTGGCTTATAAAGCCGACAACCGTTTTAAATTCACTTATCATTATCGAGGTTTGGGAATGGACGCCCATGATCATGCTAATCGTATTGGCCGGTCTGGCGGGCTTGCCCTCCGATCCGTATGAAGCGGCAGTAGTGGATGGCGCTAATAAATTGCAGATTTTTACGAAAGTAACGCTGCCACTGCTCACCAACACTATTATTATTGCAGCATTGCTTAGATTGATTGACGCGTTGAAAACCTTTGACATTATCTATGCGACTACCCAGGGAGGCCCTGCAAACGCATCGGAAACGTTGAACATTATGGCTTATACTACATCCTTCAGTTATTTCAAGATGGGGAAGGGCTCTGCGCTGATCATACTGTTTCTAGGTATTATTGGAATATGCAGTGGATTTATGATCTGGATTCGGAAAAAGGCAGGTGCTGTCAATGAATGATATCAACTTAACAAATACCAATCAGGATATTAGAAAAATGAAGAAAAAAAATCGCAAATTAATGAGCCAGAAAATAGGCAGAATTTTCTTCTACCTGGCAATTGGTGTAATACTTTTTGTTACCTGTTTTCCATTCATATGGATGATATTGGCCTCCTTCAAAACCAGTTTTCAGGTAATGGACCCCACTCAGCTTTTCATATTCAAGCCGTATTACGCGAACTACGGCGTTGTTTTTGAACGTTATGACTTTTTCAAGCCGATCCTGAACAGTTTGATTATTGCCGTTGGCTCTACAGGCCTGGGCTTGCTGATTGGACTTCCCGCCTCCTACAGCATAGCGCGTAACCGGATGCACAAGTTCAGTCTGATCATTCTTGTAGTACGTTTTTTCCCAGGCATTGCATTTTTACTTCCGTGGTACATCATCTTTATGAAAATCGGTATTTCCGATACGCATATTGCGCTTATACTAAGCCATTTGCTGATAAACCTGCCTTTCATTGTATGGGTTATGATACCGTATTTTGAATCGCTGCCGCGGGAACTGGATGAAGCGGGAAAAGTAGACGGATGCTATACCCTGCAGGTGTTCACAAGGATTCTTCTACCCCTGACAGGACCGGGTGTCATAACGACCTCCTTGCTGGCCATTATTTTCTCATGGAACAACTTCGTGTTCTCGCTGGTTCTGGCCGGTGGCAAAACAAAAACACTGTCGCTTGCACTGTTCAGCTTTATCACATACGCATCCATCGACTGGGGTGCCCTCATGGCAGCTGCTGTTATCATTACACTGCCGATTCTGGTGCTTTCACTGGTTACACAGCGCTACATTATACAGGGACTCACCGCAGGAGCTGTAAAGGGGTAATGGGGAGATGCTGAATGACTAAAAGAGAGCAATTGCTTGCAGCGATCAATCATGAAGAAGGAATGATTCCGTCGTGGACAATGGCGTTTTTTAATCTGGACCTGGCAAAGAAGCTGTTGGGCGAAGAGAACGTCATGACCGATTACCTTCCTTGTTCCGGCTTTAAAACCGGCTGTGCCGATGCGGACAACCGGGAAAGGAATGTCCGCTACGCACAGGCCGTAGACAATTTCGCCATTGCAGTTGGTAAAGGGGGCAACTTTGCCTTTGGCCACGGGGGGCCGGGCGAATTCCTGGACAAACTGGTTGAATCCGGAGAGAATTATGCCATCAGTGTATATGAGACAGGTGTGAAGAAGCTGACAAAGAAGAATCCCCATTTTTATCATCATTACGATTACCCGATGGCAACACTGGAGGATATAGATGCCCTGGTGCTCCCCAACGCATCGGATCCAATCCGATATGAAGGAATTGATGAGGACGCGGCGTTTTATCGTAAATGCGGGTATTTGCCTTATGCCAATCTGAACGGGCTATTTTCTGCGATTCATTATTTTTGCTACCCTTATGACAAAATTCTGATGGATCTGCTGCTGGAACCCGAACAAATCCGCACGCTGATCCGGAGGATTGCGGAATTTAACCTTACCGCTGCAGAACATCTGCTGCGGTGCGGTGTGGAAATGATAACAACCTGTGACGACCTTGGGGATGGACGCAGCCTGCTGTTTTCCCCGGAGGTTTTCCAGCAAATGTTTGCACCGTATTATCATGAACTTGCCGAGCTATGCCATTCTTACGGGGCTGTGCTTCATCTTCACAGCCATGGTAATATACGTAAGGTATTGCCTATGCTGGCTGATGCAAAAATCGACCTGATCAATCCCTTTGATCCGTATGAAGTTGGAGATATCGACGAAATCAAGGACCAATTCGGAAAAAGGATCACGATTGTCGGAGGAATGCATCGATATTTCTTCAACTCGGACCGTGAGCAGATGCGCAGTCTGATGTTGAAATCCGTCAACGCAGCCCGAAAAGGCGGGGGTTATATCTGGATGGATAACGGAGGTATTCCGGAGAATGTGACGAAGGAAACCTACAACTATTACCGGAACCTAAGCGCTGAGCTGCGGAGCAAAGGTGCCTGATGATCAGCAATTTGCAGAATTTTGTACGCGCCTTGTGAAGGATCGGAGGAGCCGGACGAAATTTTGACAGAATTGCATTGCGGTTATGGAAGACAAATCCTTAATGAGATAAATACAAAAATCAGCTTATTTTGACCGGCCTTTTGGTCTGAAGCCGGTTTGACAGTGCCTTGTATTTATTATATGATCATCTGGTAAAACATGAGGGAGTAGTTGGCGAAGAAAGTCGCTTCAAGTCAACATGCATGACGGCGTATGCCGCCTGGCTTGGATGAAATAACCAGACTCATGGATAGGTTTCGCCTATCTGTGAGTCTTTTGTTATATGATAATACAACTGCTTATGTTACGTGTTTTAAGAGAATATTATATGAGGTGAGGGAATATTTCTACGACGACGGGAAAACGGCTGGCACCGGGAAGACTGATTGCTTTAGGCTTCGCAGCCGTGATCATGATAGGCACCTTGCTGCTGATGCTGCCGGTTTCCAGGAATGAAGGCATACAAATCAGTTTGATCGATGCACTTTTTACCTCCACCAGTGCGGTTTGTGTAACAGGCCTTATAGCAATTGATGCAGCCGATAACTTTTCCGTTTTTGGACGCTTTGTGCTTGCTGGACTCATTCAGATCGGCGGGCTCGGTATAACCTCGATTGGCGTAGGCTTGATCATGCTGTCCGGAAGAAAAATTGATCTGCGTACGCGAACACTGGCCAGTGAGGCAATGAATTACGGCTCGCTGAAAGGCGTTGTGGCAATGGTCAGGGCGGTACTTGTCATGACGCTTTGTTTTGAGCTTGCCGGGACGCTCCTGAGCTTCCTGGTTTTTTCACAGGAGCATCCATTCTGGGAGGCTCTTGGTATCAGCGCCTTTCATTCGGTTGCAGCCTTTAACAACGCGGGCTTTGACATTCTCGGAGGAATGCGCAACCTGATACCGTATCAGGACAACGTGTTGCTGAATCTAACGACCTGCGGCCTGATTATCTTTGGCGGACTGGGCTTTTTTGTAATACGGGAGGTCATCGAGAAACGATCGTTCCGCAAATTCAGCCTGCATACAAAGGTTGTATTAACGATGACAGGAGCGCTCCTGGTCGCGGGCACCCTGCTTTTGAAGACAACAGAGAATGTGACCTGGATGGGTGCATTCTTTAACAGCACATCAGCCAGAACGGCGGGCTTTTCCACCTATCCTCTGTCGGACTTTACCAATGCCGGGTTGTTTACACTCATCATTCTGATGTTTATCGGAGCCTCTCCGGGGTCAACAGGCGGCGGTATAAAGACCACGACTTTTTTTGTACTGATCCAGGGAGTTTTTGCAGCATCAACGAAAAAGCACCCGCAGGCGTTCAAGAGGAGTTTGCCGCACGAACTTCTTTATAAAGCGTTTGTGATCATGATACTGTCTGTAACGGTGGTGATAATATCGACATTTCTGCTATGTATAGCAGAGCCGGAGATCCCTTTTATCAGTCTGCTCTTCGAGGCGACATCCGCTTTTGGAACGGTCGGGCTGTCGACGGGTATTACACCCGGACTGAGCGAATTCAGCAAGCTTGTCATCATCATTACAATGTATATCGGAAGACTGGGGCCGCTGGCCATTGCATCACTTTGGGCATTCAAGCCCGTTACTGACGTTTCGTATGCGAAAGAAACGATAACGATTGGATAAGGAGGATTTGTATGAAAAGGAAAAAAGTATCCGAGCTATATGGAATCATTGGTTTGGGACGATTCGGTTTTGCCCTTGCGCAGACGCTGGCGGAATCCGGCAAGGAAGTCCTTGTCGTAGATAACGATGAGCAAAAAATACATGAAGCCGTAGCCTTTACGGATAATGCATTCAAAGTAGAAGCGCTGACAGCTGAAAACTTACGGGAAATCGGCGTGCAGAATTGTGACACGGTCATTGTCTGTATCGGCGAGAAAATAGATGTCAGCATACTTGCTACGCTGACTGTAATCAAGATGGGTGTCAAACGTGTTATTTCAAAAGCCATCAGCGCCGAACAGGGCTGTGTCTTGGAAACGCTTGGCGCGGAGGTGGTTTATCCGGAACGCGATATGGCCATCAGGGTGGCAAAGAAGCTGATTGGTCCTAGAATTCTGGAATACATTTCACTCAGCGAAAATGTGGATATAAGTGAAATCGAGCTTACAGAAAAGGTAAGCGGAACAACGGTAAAAGAGCTGGATCTCAGACGCAGCTTTGGCTTGAATATTATTGCCTTGAGGAAAAATGAGAGGCTGGATACCGATATTGATCCGTCAATGAAGCTTTTAAGCGGCGATACGCTGATTGTTGTAGGGAAAAGTGATAATATTCAGCGTTTTGAGGAGTACCTGGAGATTTGATGCGGTTAAAGCATGTACAGGCGGCGCAGCGTTTGCGTCTCAGGGCAGCGTAAAGCCCCCGGAATAAAGACAGCCGGGGGCTTTACAGAGGGATTATATGAACCTGTCCGTTTTTTGTTATTTGACACGGATGAACTGACGGGCCGTTTTGGATTCACCTGGCTGGAGGCAGCTGATGCCGAGCTTTTTAGTGATATCTTTGTCATGTCCTTTCTGATCCACCATACCTGTCCAGGGCTCGATACAGACAAACGGATTTTCTCCCTTCGGCGCCCACAATACACAGTAATCAAATCCAACGGATTCGACGGAAGTGAACGCGCCGCTCTTCATGCTGAAGAGTGATATTTTATTTGGGTGAATATCCTTGAGCTCCAATATGGTGGAGCCATTTTCAAATCTGTTTTTAAGCGTCAGTCTGTCGCTTCCGTTAAATATATCATCGGATTTCCCGACTACCACGCCGTTTTCAAGAATAAGCCTGCCTGCGGATTGAGGGCCCTCGAACAGGAGCGCATAATCCTCCTGCATGGATTCTCCCTCGGTAATGGGGGACTTATAGGTGCTATGGGATCCCATTGAGAAATACATCGGTCCGCTGCCGGTGTTTTCGGCATTGTAGGTAACGATAAAGGTATCGCCCTGCAGTTCCTGTGTCAGTGTAAACCGAAATTCAAACGGGTAAATCTTTCGTGTCTCTTCGTTGGATACGAATTCCAAAACCAGCTTGGTATCGCTTTGAGATACGACACGCATTTCATTTTCTCTGAGAAACCCGTTCGAAGGCAGGGAATAGCTCTTGCCGTTATAGATGTATTCATTGTCCGTCAAGCCGCCGCATATGGGGAAGCAGATCGTAGTACGGCGCGGCCAGTATTTGCTGTCATAATGCCAGTAATGTTCATTGCCGGTGTCTTTGTTGATAATACTTTCTATACCTCCGGCATAGGTCGATAGTGTGACCTTTAGTTTTTCGTTTTCAAGGTTGATAAGCACTTGTACAC
>JAEZMC010000399.1 GCA_023435805.1 Bacillota bacterium
GTCGGAATTACTGTTGTGCCAGCCTCAAGCGGAAATTCCGAACGACAGCTGATGCTGATGGAGGATTTCGGCTCCACCATTATTGTCGGAACGCCCTCTTATGCGCTCTATCTTTCGGAGGTTGCCGCAGAGCATGGGCTTACAAAAGGTAAGCACAAGCTGAGACTTGGCTTATTCGGCGGCGAGGGGCACACACCGGAGATGCGTGCCGAAATCGAGGAACGATGGGGCATACTGGCTACGGAAAATTATGGCCTCAGCGAAGTGATGGGTCCCGGTGTATCAGGCGAGTGCCACTGCCAGTGCGGTATGCATATCAATGAAGATCATTTTTATCCGGAAATTATTGACCCGGATACCGGAAGGACGCTTGACAGCGGGGAAAAGGGAGAGCTGGTGCTGACCACCCTCACAAAGGAAGGCATACCGATGCTTCGTTATCGGACCAAGGATATCACCTGGCTCAATCCGGAGCCCTGCAAGTGCGGAAGATCGAGCATGCGTATGAACAAGGTGCTCGGAAGGACCGACGATATGCTGATCATCCGGGGTGTGAATGTATTCCCGTCGCAGATCGAAAGTGTACTTGTCGGAATGGAGCACATCGGGCCGCATTATTTGATCTATGTCCGAAAGAAGGGCTACATGGATGAGATCGAGGTGCATGTTGAGCTGACGGACGCCAGCCTTCTTGAAAAATTCAGCGAGCTGGAGGCACTGGAGAAAAACATCCGCCATAGATTGCGGACCGTTCTGCAAATCGACGCGAGAGTGAAGCTGGCCGAACCGAAATCCATCGAGCGCTCCACTGGTAAGGCAAAGCGGATCATCGACCTGAGGAATCAAAAGTAAAATAATTTACAAAATGCGGAGGAACGATTAAAATAGAATAAAAGCTTACACAAGGAGAGCAACATGAAGAAACTGATGCTTGGCAACGAAGCGGTAGCCAGGGGTGCATATGAAGCAGGTGTGACGGTGGCGGCTGCGTATCCCGGCACACCCAGCACTGAAATAACAGAAAACATATCAAAGTATGATGAAATATATAGCGAATGGTCGCCGAACGAAAAGGTATCGCTGGAAGTGGCGATCGGTGCGTCCATCGCAGGCGCCAGGGCTATCTGCTCGATGAAGCATGTAGGCTTGAACGTTGCTGCCGACCCGTTGTTCACCGTATCCTATACCGGCGTGAACGGCGGTCTTGTCATCATGGTTGCGGATGATCCGGGCATGCACAGCTCGCAGAATGAGCAGGATTCGAGGTTCTACGCCCGCTCCTCCAAGGTCCCGATGCTGGAGCCGGCCAACAGCCAGGAATGCAAGGATTATGTAAAAGCAGCCTTTGACATCAGTGAAAGATTCGACTGCCCTGTCATTGTCAGGCTATCAACCCGTATTGCGCATTCCCAGAGCATAGTTGAAATCGGTGAAAGACTACAAACCGAATTGAAGCCCTATGTTAAAAACCCCGGAAAATATGTCATGATGCCTGCCATGGCGAGAGCCAGGCATATTGAAGTGGAAAAAAGAATGGCGGCGCTGAAGGATTATTCGGAAGAGACTGCATTGAATCAGATCGAATGGGGGAACCGCGAGTTCGGAGTCATTACCTCCGGCATATCCTACCAGTATGCCCGCGAAGCCTTTGGAGATGTGTCCTATCTGAAGCTGGGAATGGTTTATCCTTTACCGGATAAATTAATCGCCGATTTTGCACGTCAGGTAGGTACATTGTATATAATAGAAGAACTGGAACCGTTTATAGAAAACCAGGTTAAAAAACTGGGCATCAAAGTAGTAGGGAAGGATTTGCTGCCGGTTACGGGAGAGTATTCGGCCGCCTTGCTGAAGGAGAAAATATTCGGCATCAAACAGGAGCGTTCCTACGAAATTGACAACCTGTCTCCCATGAGACCGCCGGTCATGTGTCCGGGCTGCCCGCACAGGGGAATGTTCCATGTGCTGAAGAAGCTGAAACTGAATGTGAGCGGAGATATCGGCTGTTATACGCTGGGCGCGCTTTCACCTACCGAAACCATGGATACCTGTGTATGCATGGGTGCCAGCATTGGCGTCGCCCATGGCATGGAAAAGGCGAGAGGCAGGGAATTCGGGAAAAAGACGGTGGCGATTCTGGGGGATTCCACCTTTATCCATTCCGGTATAACCGGACTGATAGACATTGTTTACAATAAGGGCTGTTCGACAGTGCTGATTCTTGACAACTCCATTACCGGAATGACCGGCCATCAGCACAACCCGACGACGGGCTTCACCGTTAAGGGCGAGCCTGCGCGGCAGGTAAACCTGGAACTGCTGGCAAAGGCGGTTGGAATTGAACGGGTCCGTGTAGCAGACCCCTTTAACATTAAAGAATTTGAGAAGATCGTGGCCGAGGAAGTGGAGGCGGATGAGCCGTCCGTAATCATATCCCAGAGGCCCTGCGCGCTTTTGAAAAGCGTGAGCTACGCCGGTCCTCAGAAAATCACCGCTAAATGCAAGAATTGCAAAATGTGCTTAAAAATAGGATGTCCGGCCATTGTGGACAAGGGTGACAAAATTGTAATCAACACCGCTCTTTGCGTCGGTTGCAGGCTATGTACCAGGGTATGCAGCTTTAATGCCATAGAAAGGGCTGGTGAAAACAATGGATAAGTTGAACATTATGATTGTAGGCGTAGGCGGTCAGGGTACGTTGCTGGCCAGCCGGGTTCTTGGAAACGTGGCGATGAAAAGCGGCTACGATGTGAAGGTCTCAGAAGTGCACGGAATGGCGCAGAGAGGCGGAAGTGTCGTTACGTATGTGAAAATGGGCGAAAAGGTATATTCTCCTCTGGTGGAAAAAGGGGAGGCCGATATCATCATTGCTTTCGAAAAGCTTGAGGCGCTGCGGTGGATTGATTACCTGAAAAAGGACGGAACATTGGTCGTGAATGACCAGGAAATCAATCCGATGCCGGTCATAACAGGCAAGGCCAAATATCCGGAGGATATACTGGGGAGGCTGAAAGCCGGAGGTATCCGGGTTCAGTCCATCGACGCACTTGAGCTCGCAAGGGAATCCGGGAACATCAAGGCTGTCAACGTTGTTTTATTGGGATTGATGGCGCGGGAAACAAAAATAGGCAGGGAAGTATGGCAGCAGGCTTTGGAGGAAGTCGTCCCCCAAAAGCTGCTGGAGGTGAATGTGAAGGCCTTTCTTGCCGGGTATTTAAGGTAAGGGGACGCCTCAAAGTCCGTTACCAGGAAACGTCCCCTATTGACGCTAAAGCAATCCGGGACGCTGCTTCAAAGTAAAATTGTTTTTGGGCCTGTTTGCTTTTGCGTGGGGCGGGAAGGTGCCCGCAATCCCTGAAAGCTATTCTCGAGGGAGGATAGATAGGCTTAGTATAAAGTCATGGGGAGGTCACTTTAAATGAATTACTGGAATCAGACATGCGAATGCATGCCCAGGGAGGAAATGAACAGGCTGCAGGGTGCCAGGCTTGTCGACACGGTCAAGAGAATATACCACAATGTTCCCTTTTACCGTGAAAAAATGCAGAAAAAGGGTGTGGAGCCGGGCGACATCAAAACCATCGAGGATTTGTCCAAACTGCCCTTCACCTACAAGCAGGATTTGAGGGATACCTATCCTTATGGAATGTTCGCTGCACCTTTAAGTGAAATTGTCAGAATACACGCTTCCTCCGGGACGACGGGAAGGCAGACTGTTGTCGGCTATACCAGGAAGGATATCGATACCTGGGCGGAAGTCATGGCCAGAACCATGTGTGCCGCAGGAGCGGATAAGAATTCCGTCATACAGGTGGCATACGGTTACGGCCTTTTCACAGGAGGTCTCGGAGCACATTACGGAGCGGAACGCATCGGCGCTTCAGTCATTCCGGCATCCAGCGGAAATACCAAGAGGCAGCTTCAGATCATGAGGGATTTCGGCACAACCATGCTGGCATGCACGCCTTCATATGCGCTTTTTATGGCTGAGGAGCTGGAGGAGGCCGGAATTCAGAAAAGCGAGCTGAAGCTGAAATCGGGCATTTTCGGCGCAGAGCCGTGGACATCCGGCATGCGAAATGAAATAGAACAGAGGCTTGGGATTCTGGCAATTGACATATACGGGCTGAGTGAGGTCATCGGTCCCGGTGTTTCTTCTGAATGCCCGTGCAAATGCGGTCTCCACGTACAGGAGGACCATTTTATACCGGAGATTATTGACCCGGAAACAGAAGAAGTATTGCCGCCGGGTTCGAAGGGCGAGCTGGTGTTTTCCACGGTAACGAAGGAAGGCCTTCCGCTGCTCCGGTACAGGACCCGGGATCTTTCCTCGCTGGAATACGGAAAATGTGACTGTGGAAGGACCCTGGTCAGAATGAGCAAGGTAACGGGACGCACGGATGATATGCTGATCATCCGAGGTGTAAATGTCTTCCCGTCGCAGATCGAGAGCGTACTGCTGGAGCTTGGAGAGACCGCTCCCCATTACATGCTGATCGTTGACAGGATCAACAACCTGGATGTAATGGAAATCTGGGTGGAAATGACGCAAAACATGTTTTCCGACGAAGTAAGGCGTATTGAAGACATAGAGCGTAAAATCAGAAAAGAAGTTGAGAATACATTGGGACTAAGCGCAAAAGTGAAGCTGGTTGAGCCGAAAAGCATTGAAAGAAGCGAAGGCAAAGCAAAGCGGGTGCTCGACAAACGGAAATTGGTTTAATGATTCATGGTATGGGGCATAAAATAGGAGTGTATTACGATTTACAAAATACAAGGAGGTATGTGTCATGTTGGTAAAGCAAATATCCGTTTTCCTTGAAAACAAATCAGGAAGGCTGGCAGAGGTAACAAAGACACTAGGCAGAAACGATATAGACATCAGTGCTCTATCTATTGCCGACACCACCGATTTTGGAATTCTTCGTCTTATAGTCAATAAACCGGAAAAGGCAGAAGAAGTACTGAAAGAAAACGGGTTTACTGTCAGCTGTACAAGTGTTATTGCAATTGGTGTCAAGGACCAGCCGGGAGGATTGGCCGAGGCGTTGGAAATCCTTGACAAAGAGAGTATCGGCATTGAATATATGTATGCATTTGTAAGCAAGTCGGAGGATGAGGCACTGGTCATACTGCGAGTCGAAGACCCTGCCAGGGCCATAACGGTACTGAAGGAAAACGGTATCAGCGTACTTACATCCAGTCAGGTCTACAAGCTTTAAAAATGTTTTAGCAGAACCTGCCGCTGTTTTCACAACGGCAGGTTTTTTTAGAATTTTCCGAGCATATATTTGTACAGGAAGAATTTGAATTTACCCATATACGTTTTAAC
>JAEZMC010000028.1 GCA_023435805.1 Bacillota bacterium
TCAGCAGCTTTTTCTGCTGCATCCATTGTTCCGCCGGTATCCTTGAACGGAAGGCCTGTAAAGATATCCGTTGTAGGATTCTCAAGCTGTGCCTTGACAGCGGCGGACTCTTTTGCGTGCTTGATGATATATTCGGTCAGCTTGCTGGTGTAACCAATGGAGCCGCCCGACATGCTGGAAATGGAATTCTCATCAGGCTTTGCAATGCCGACAACCTTCAAGTCAAGGCCTTTATCATACAGATATTTCAGCCCTGCCGCCGTATTACGCAGATCGGTATAGGTTTCTGTATTCTCATCATACGTATAACAATCGGAACTGAGGATTGTCCGAAAATCTATGTTGCAGATTTCCTCATATGACCACTTCTGTTCCTCAAAAGGAACGGTTGTTTTGTCCTTGGCAGCTTTCATAATCGCATCGATGTCGTCTTTCGATTTTAAACCCAACGCATAAAGCGTCAAATCGTCCAGCTCGTTATCCTGATCCACAAATAGAACGATCTCGTCGTACCGTGTTGGCCAGCTGCCGTAGAGCAGATCGTATTGTTTTTCTATAACCGGACTGACAAGACGGCCATTATCGCCGGGAAGCAGCTCCCGCCAGAGCTGCATCTGTGTTTGCAGCATGGAGGTAGTGTCTCCCATTGGGGATTGACCCTGCATATTAAGCATGGGGGAAACATCCATCCCCATATATTCGACCAGCAAATCACTCATCAGTGCCTGCGTATCGGAACGGATGATGTCGCCGTCCACATTTTTTGTGTATATCAGCAGATCGGTGTCATAGGTATATTGTACAGTGCTGACAGCATCGTGCAGACTGCTGTTTTCATCCGCACGTTCTTTTTCGATATATTTCCGGAAGGCTTTCAGGTCGTTCTCCTGCTCATCCAGGGAATTGACGGAATTCATCAAATCATGGAACATGGACTTCTGATAAACGGCGTCGTTTTCATGCTCCGATGTTGATTTCGCTTTTCCCATAAAGGTGGTAAGCAATTTGCTGACATCCACATGCTGCGCCTCAATTGTCAGTGGGTAGGAGGAAAGCGTTGCTCCTGTATGTTGTCAATGTACATTGTCATACCTTGGGACACAGCATAGATCAAAGCAATGCCGATGATGCCGATGGAACCGGCAAAGGAGGTCAGCGCCGTACTGCCTTTCTTGGTGAAGAGGTTTTTCAAAGACAGGCCGAAAGAGGTACCAAAAGACATGGACGGTTTCTTTTTCTTACAGTGATCCATTACCTTCTTTTCGTATTCCTGCTTTTCCTGCATGCTCTCTGCTTTTGTAAGCGGGGCGGAATCATCGGTGATCTTGCCGTCGAGCATACGTATGATACGTGTAGAATATTTCTCCGCAAGAGCCGGATTGTGCGTGACCATAATGACAAGCCGGTCTTTGGCGATTTCTTTGAGAATATCCATGACCTGGACGCTCGTTTCGGTGTCAAGAGCACCGGTTGGCTCGTCAGCCAGTATGATATCCGGATTGTTGACAATGGCACGGGCAATGGCGACACGCTGCATCTGTCCGCCAGACATCTCGCCCGGTTTTTTGCTGAGCTGATTACCGAGTCCAACCCGCTCCAAAGCTTCCTTTGCCCGTTTCCTGCCCTCTGCTTTGGTTTCGCCGGAAAGCGTCAGCGCCAGCTCCACATTCTGTAAAACCGTCTGGTGCGGAATTAAATTGTAGCTCTGAAATACGAAGCCGATGGAGTGATTGCGATAGGCATCCCAATCCCTGTCTGTGAAATCCTTTGTGGATATACCGTTAATAACCAGGTCTCCGCTGGTATACTGATCAAGACCGCCAATGATGTTGAGCATGGTGGTCTTGCCGCAGCCGGAGGGACCCAGGATGGAGACATATTCACTCTTGCGGAATTGCAGGTCGATGCCTTTGAGTGCCTCAACGTTTTCTCCTCCGACGGGATATACTTTTACAATATTTTTTAATTCTAGCATATGTTCTACTCCTTTCACCTGACGAAACAGGCAGCATGTAAAAGATTAGCTACCTGCTCCCGGTACTGTCCATACCTGCAAGCCTAAAGGCGGCGGCACTGCTGCTTTCAAGCCGGTTGATCGAATCACGGACAGCTGAGATGCCGCTGTCGGTCATCTTATCTGCTCTGTGTTTCATCAGAAGCTTACGCAGTTCCGTAATATCTGATTTGATCTGCTTCCTATCTTTTTTATCAAGTTGTTTGCCGGCCTTGTTCAAAGCCTGTTCTGCCATATTCAGCAAACGGTTTGCTTCATTTATTATATCCAGCGCTTTCCTGCGAATGCCGTCCTGCGCTGTGTATTGCTCCGCATCCCGGATAGCCTGCTCAATTTCTGCATCGGACATTTTTTCATTGTCGGTAATGGTGATGGACTGCTCTTTGCCGCTGTCCAGGTCCTTGGCGGAAACCTTCAGAATGCCGTTGGTGTCTATGTCAAAGGTTACTTCGATCTGCGGAACACCGGCCGGTGCCGCTTTGATTCCGTTCAATCTGAATTTTCCAATGGTTTTGTTATCCCTGGCCATCGGGCGTTCCCCTTGAAGGACGTGAATCTCTACGTTCCGCTGATACGGTGCTGCCGTTGAAAATACCTGTGAATAGTGAATCGGCAGCGTTGAATTGCGTTCCACAAGCCGTGTTGCCACTCCGCCGACCGTTTCAATGGAAAGACTCAGCGGGGTTACATCCAGAAGAAGGATACTGTTTCCTTCGCCGTGAAGCTGCATGGAGCCGCCTGAAAGCGTATCTCCCTGAACAGCAGCACCCTGTGCCACACATTCATCCGGGTTGATGTTCCTGGACGGAATGATCCCGGTCAGCGCCTGAACCTTTTCCTGCACGGCAGGGATACGTGTTGAACCGCCGACAAGAATTACCTTGCCAAGCTCGGATGCGGCTATGCCGGCGTCCGTCAGCGCGTTCTGCACCGGAATGGCGGTACGATCCACCAGATCCCGTGTCAACTCGTTGAATTTTGCCCGCGTCAGCGTATATTCAAAGTTCAGCGGATTGCCATGTGCCTGTGTTAGATACGGCAGAGCGATATAGGTGCTTTCGGTGCCGGACAGCTCTTTTTTCGCCAGTTCTGCGGCTTCTCTGACACGCTGAAGGGCAGCATAATCTTTTCGCAGATCCAGCTGGTGTTCTCTTTTAATCACTTCCAGCAAATGATTGGTCACCCGCTCGTCAAAATCATCTCCGCCGAGATGGTTGTCACCGTTGGTTGCAAGAACCTCGATGACGCCCTGGCCGATTTCTATAATAGAAACGGCGAAGGTTCCTCCGCCAAGGTCATATACCATAATTTTCTGCGGGCTTCCGTTATCCAGTCCATAGGCAAGAGCAGCGCTGGTTGGTTCGTTAATGATTCGTTTAACATTCAATCCGGCGATTCTGCCGGCATCCTTCGTAGCCTGACGCTGGATGTCGTTAAAATATGCCGGAACAGTAATCACGGCGTCGGTAACTTCCTCACCGAGATAGTTCTCAGCGTCCTTCCGCAGCTTGCGCAGGATCATGGCGCTGATTTCCTGCGGCGAATAGGCTTTGCCGTCAATGGAAGTTCTCCAGTCTGTTCCCATGTGCCGCTTTACCGAGCTGATCGTCTGCTTTGGGTTGACCACAGCCTGCCGCAGTGCCGTGTCGCCGACAAGCCGTTCCCCGTCTTTTGTAAAAGCAACGACACTCGGCGTCGTTCGGTTTCCTTTTTCATTCGGTATGATAATCGGCTTTCCGCCCTCTACGACGGAAACACAGCTGTTGGTTGTGCCAAGATCGATCCCGATTGTTTTACTCATGGTTCAAAACTCCTTTCTTATCTGCAGCGGAGACAGCAGAGCGGACCGCAGCAAAATTGCACGGCTATCAGTCCGAAGCATATTTTTTGCAAATTGAGCGCGTGCATATCAAAGCCGCGCGCGTTGTTTTCGTATGTTTGTCCGGCTTGACGGTATTTCTGCAGCAGATGATGATACATCCGATTGTTTGGATCCATCTGCACAGCCTTCTGCATGTGATCCACCGCTAATACGGTGTTGCCCAGTCCACTGTTGGCAACGGCACTTAAGTAATACCAGCGGGCGTTTCTGAAATTGCTTGTAATATGAGATAAAATGCTGACCGCATCCTGATAACGGTTGCTGCGGATGGCGTTTACTGCATTCAATATCTCACGGCTGTCGCCGGATTCCGGCTGCGGACTGGTATTATATTGCTGGGTATTGCCGAATCCGAAGCCGAAGATATCTCCGAAATCAAACCCGCTGAAATCACTTGCCCAGCCGCCGGGACCCTGATATCCGCCGTAGCTTTGACTGCTTCCGGTACGCTGACTGCTTTGGCTTCCGTAGCCGAAACCGCCGTAGGTGTTCTGCGATTGCTGCCGTTGCTGCTGTGCTCGTTTGGCAGCGAATTTTTCGGGATTCGTGAGCATGTCGTAGGCTTCATTCACTTCGTTCATCTTATGGATTGCATTCGGATCGTTCGGATGAAGATCGGGGTGATATTCCTTTGCCTTTTGCCGGTATGCTTTTTTGATTTCTTCGGGCGTGGCGTTCTGCGACACTCCGAGAACCTTATAGGGATCGCCTGCCATCACTTCGTTCTTCTCCTTTCCTCCTTTATTTCTCGATTGAACTTGATCCATAAGCCGGAATAAAGAATGTTTCGCAGAAGGTTTGCATCCTGTACGATGGGCAGAATCTCAAACGCTTCAGAGGCTTTGCCAAGCACCAGCTTCAGAGTTGAGCGCATTTCGTCCGGTGTCTGCATCAGCATCTTAAACGGATTGTAGCTGCCGCACTTAATATCTTGTTTCAGATCTACGGCCGCATCGGCAAGATAGATAAATTTACCGAGGCTGTAGCCCAGATTACAAAGCTGCTCTTCCCAATGATCCTTTTTGTATAGAAAAACGGCGCTCATTAAGTGTCCAAAGCAGTTGGCAGCTGCATCCGGTGCTTCCGTCCTTTCGTTTTCAATCCGGGACAGCTCCGAAAGGCAGTCTTCCATAGCTTTACATTGATCCTGCCATTGCTGCCTGACGCTTTTATATTCGCCGGCAAGCTGCCATGCATACCATTTCTTTGGCAGGGAGTGATCGTCCTGCCAGTCATCGAGACACTTATAATAGGTCAGCGCTACCGTCATATCGGCGGCGTACTCAATATAGCGATTCTGTACATACCTGTGCTTTTTGCTCGGGTGTACACCACAAAGACTTTCTCCTCCGGATTCATCCGGTTCGTAGAGCGAGGACAGGAGGAGCGCCAAAAAGGTCAGGTCGTAGCTCAGCCCCAAACGGGAGAGAGTACCGTGACGCTCGCCGAGAGTTCTGCACAGACCGCAGTACACCGCGTGATAACGCTCTTTTTCTTCCTCTGCCAAATCATTCAAATTCGCCTGCACGTGTCCAAACATTCTTTTCCTCCGTTCTTCAAACCTTATTCAAACGAGTTATGACATTCATTTTCCATGCCTCTTCTTTGGGGCTTTTTTTGATCAAGCCTGCATGATATGTTCATCGCTGCGCTCAGCATAGACTTTGGAACGCAGGTGATCCATCCGGGTATCCAGTTCGGCGCTTAAGTCTGCGCAGTACTTGAGTTCCTTTGCCATTTGCGCATTGAAATCCATTGCCTTTTTATAGCGGAGCTGGTGTTCTAAACTCGCCCATGAATCCATGGCGATGGTGCGTAGTTGAATTTCCGCTTTCATCATGCGCTTTTCCTGCTGCAGGAAGATCGGAACCGCCACAATCAGATGCAGGCTGCGATAACCGTTGCTTTTCGGATGGGCGATATAGTCCTTTTTTTCAGTGAGCTTGATATCATCCTGCTTTAGCAGCGCATCAGCCAGCATATACACATCGTCTGTAAAGGAACAAATCACACGGATACCGGCGATGTCGTTCAGGTTGTCTTCGATGCTCTGGATTGTCGGCGGGCATCCTTTCTTGCTCAGCTTTTTCTGGATGCTATGGGGGGTTTTCAGCCTTGTTTTAATCGCGCTGATGGGCTGCCTGTTAAAACGCAGCGAAAATTCCTCGTTCAGCACATTGAATTTCGTTTCTATTTCCATCATCGCACACTTGTAGTAGGACATCTGTATGGCAAAGGAATGGGTCTTCTGAATCGCCCATTCCACTATATCCCGATTAACAAGGGATTGTATCTGTTCCAAACTAGTTTGGTCCTTAATCGATAAATCATGCATTGGCTTTCTCCCTTTCTTCTTTGTTACAGCGATAGGATAGCAGACAAATCTAAACTGAAAAGAAACTCGATGAGTCGTTTCATATAATGGATTACAGACGCGCGCCGGGTCAGCACGCAGGTCAGATTGCCGACGTGGAAAGCCAGTATGAATAGCCAGCATGAACAAGAAGAGAATCGTATCGTATAGATACCAAATATTGGAGCAGAACGACAGCGGCAATCAAAGCGTTTCAAGGCTGAAAAGTCAGTGCCATATCATTTTTCTTTCGGCAATGCCACTGTAAAAATGGTCTTTCCGTTGCCGCTTGATACATTGATATAACCACGGTGGAGCCTGACGATTTGCTTGACGATGGCAAGGCCGATGCCGTTGCCCTCCGTAGCATGGGATTCATCCGCCTGATAGAATTTATTGAAGATGCGTTCCCGGATTTCCTTAGGGATTTCGCTTCCCGTATTCATAACAGAGATGAGAAGAAGGCCTTCCGTTTCAGTTATGTCTACCTCGACAAAGCCTCCTTCCGACGCAAACTTAACGGCGTTGTCGATCAGATTGATCCACACCTGCTTGAGCATTTCCTCGTTTGCATCAATATAATACTCGTTAAAATCAATATTCAGCTCGACGTTCTTCTTCATCCATTTGTTTTCCAGCAGCAGCGCGCAGTTCCGTATCTGTTCGGAAAGGTTGAAGCGTGTCACATCAGTCAGGATCGCCTGGTTCTCGACCTTCGTCAGATTCAACACGTTGGTTGCCATATAGGAAAGGCGCAGCGATTCTTCTTCAATGATGTCGATGTATTCCGCCCTTTGTTCCTCCGTCAGGTTGCCGCGTTTGAGGAGCTTGGCAAATCCGGCAATAGAGACGATCGGTGTTTTGAACTCGTGCGAGAAATTGTTGATGAAATCCGAGCGGAGCATTTCCGTATGCTCGAGTTCTTCCGCCAGCCGATTGAAGCTGTCTGTCAGCTCCACCGCCGTGGAGTGCCTGCCAAGCGGCGTACTGAAGTTCAGCCTCGTTTTATAATCGCCGGAAGCAAGGCGGTTCATCGCGTTGATGATCTTGTTGACCGGCTTCAGCGGAATACGGCTTGTGATTGCCGTGAGCACCGTTCCGAACAGAACGCTCCAGACAGCAACGTTTAGAACGAAGTAGTCGGTTTTGAGAACGATATTTTTGGGAGGAACCACTCCTTTATGCACAAGGAATATGATCACACCGCCGATAATCGTCATCGTCGCGATAAAGAAGCAGAAAACCACACCTGAGAAAAGAAGCGTCAAAGCAAACCGCTGCTTGCGTTCTTCTTTTTTCATACCTTCTTCACCGCCTTATAACCGAGCCCTCTGACTGATTCAATCTCAAATTCCTTCCAGCCTTCAAATCGTTTTCGAAGTCTTCCGATATGAACGGTAACAGTTTCCCAGCCGGTATCGCTTTCGCTGCCCCAAATTTCATCCATGAGCTGAATCCGGGTAAAAATCTTTCCGGGGTAAGAAAGGAGCTTATATAGCAGCAGAAATTCCTTTTGCGGAAGCTCTTGCGTTTGTCCGTTTTTTGTTACGGTCAGTGCATCATAATCAAGTATTACGTCGCCAATTTCCATTTTATGCTCACTTGCAATTTTCGCTCTGCGCAGAAGCGCCTTGATACGCAGCAGCATCTCCTGCTCGTCGATCGGTTTTGTGATATAGTCATCCGTTCCCGCAAGGAATCCCTTGTGCCGGTCTGCGGGCAGCTGCCTGGCAGATACCATCAGGATCGGCAGATCGTTCTGAGACGCTCTGAGCACCTTTGTAAATTCATAGCCGTCCATTTCCGGCATCATAATGTCAAGGACAACAAGATCAATATGCTCTCTGTCTACCACATCCAGCGCGTGTGCACCGTTGACCGCCGTGAAAACGGTATAGTTCTCCGCCTCCAGCACAGCCTGGATCAGACGGCGTGTGTTCTTATCGTCATCTACCACGAGTATATGAAACATGATCTGCCCTCCCTTGCCATTTTACGCTGTTACTGAAGATTATCATATCATTCTAAACTGAAACGAAACTTTATATCGTATGCACGCCAGCTCCATATCCGGTATTTGACAGTAACAATATTTCTTCCGTTATCGCCGGGAGCTGTTTTCGTCCGAATGATGATGAGAAGCTGCAAAATGGATGAAATAAGCCGGGCACTGTATAATTGGTTAAGCCCAATTGCAGTTCCCGGCTGTAACAGCCCTCTGCTGCCGACTGTCACAGGGGGAGGAGGGCGAAAGCAACTGTTCGAAGGACATGATTACCTGTTTTTTAGCCTGACAGCTCCCGGTGTCAGACGGGAGCACTACGCAGCCTTCCAATTTTAATCTTCAAATCGGACGATCAGCTTCTCATCCAGAATTTGGAGTGTAAACGACTCTTTTATAAA
>JAEZMC010000120.1 GCA_023435805.1 Bacillota bacterium
CCTAAATTCCCACAACACAATCTGCGACAGATATCGCCCAGTAATAATGCGACCAGCATTGATTACGGCAAGTATATGTCATGGATTGATACCGAAATAACCATGTACTGATATAATGTCAAATGACCTGAAGGTTCATATGATCGTGCACAGACCTATGCATGGTATGATAATCAATTCTATAATGATCCTCCTAATAGTGAAAACACTCAGTTTCAGCTGTTATCTGTTTGCAGAGCGCGGAGAAATTTTATCCTCTGCTCTACCTCATTGATGCTTCCCAGACCTGTTACAAAGTATTTCCGAAGATACTGTATACTGACCGCACACGGTTCGTCGTCGACCATTCCTTCAGCATGGTATTAATCCCTCCGTGAAGCTCCTGCCGTAATCCTGCAGCTCTCTTGATATACAGGCGGCTGGTATTGTAGAATAAATCGAAGAGTAATGTTATAATAAAAATATCCTTAAATAATGAAAGAAGACAATAATGAACAACCGTTTTAATGAATTGGGCATTTTGCCCCCGATTTTGAAGGCAATTGAAGAAATGGGCTTTATAGAGCCAACAGAGGTGCAGAGCAGGGCAATACCGCACATATTGAAGCAAGAGGATCTGATTGTAAAGTCAAAGACCGGCAGCGGAAAGACAGCCGTGTTCGGCGTTTCCATGTTGCAGATGACCGACGCTTCCGCCGCAGGACCCCAGGGTTTGATACTTACACCCACAAGAGAACTGGCTGTTCAGGTAGACAGCGATCTGAAACAGCTTTCAAAGCATTTACAGCATAAAACGACCGCCATATACGGACAGCACAATATGAACACCGAAATCCAGGCTCTGAAGAAGGGAGTAACCATTGTTACCGGTACACCGGGGCGCGTGTTCGACCACATCCGTCACGGTACTCTGGAGACCGGGCATATTCGCTTCCTTGTACTCGATGAAGCTGACAGGATGCTTGATATGGGGTTTATCGACCAGGTCGAGAGAATTATAAAAGCCCTTCCGAAGAACCGTATAACACTCCTTTTCTCGGCCACCATACCTGCTGAAATTCATAAAATCTGCAGAGATTATATGAAGCAGCCGGTCACGATCGAGATTGAATCACCGACAAAAACGGTGGATACCATCAGCCAGATCTATTATCGTGTAAACTATAACGAAAAGAATACACAATTAAACCGGCTGTTGTTGGTGGAACAGCCTGAAAGCTGTATCATCTTCTGCAATACAAGGATCGCCGTGGACAGGGTGCAAAGCTATTTAACCCGGAAGGGATATGCATCCCAAGCACTGCACGGGGATATCCCGCAGGGCAAACGCATGAAAACCATCCAGCAATTCAAACAGGGAGAGTTTCATTTGCTGGTGGCCACGGATGTAGCGGCACGCGGCCTGCATATCGACGATCTGGCCCTTGTGATCAACTATGACGTGCCTGTGGAGAAAGACAGCTATATACACCGGATCGGTCGAACCGGCCGGGCCGGACAGACTGGCCGCTCCATTACGCTGGTCACCGGAGATGACATTATGAGCCTTTATGAAATAGAAGAACATATCGGTGTTATGGTTGCGGAAGCGGAATTGCCATCTGAGGCGGTTTACAGCCAGCGGAAAGCAGAAGCCGGAAAATGGCTTGAGGCGAATGCATTGAAAGTCAGGCCGGACGAACTCTCTTCCGCCGCCGGTTCAAACAGGCAGCAAAGAAAACGTCAGCCCGGAAGAGCTCCGCAAGGTAAGCCGCAAATGCAGGACAGGAACAGGAATAAAGAGGATCGCAGCACGACCGGCAATGCGAATGCTGCACAAGGCAAGGCAGCTGATGCTGCACAAAATAGAAGAAAAACCGGACCGGCAGCTCCCCGTACCGCAGGTACCGGTACTGGCCAGAACAGGCAGAATACAGAGACAAAAGACCGGAATAAGCAGGACCGGCAGCCATACCGGAACAGCCAGCAGAACAGGGACCATACCCGTTCCGATGACCGGAACCGCAGCAGCAACACGGCACGGCCGCAGCAGCGCATATCTGCAGCGGCGCAGGGACAAGCCCAGAACCCTGTACAGGCTCCGGCACAAAGTCCGGAGGCAGCTGGCAGGAAATCATTATTCAAACGTTTGCTGCATCGGATAATGGGTAAATCGAAGCAAGAATAACATTGACCGTAATAAAAGGCAGATACTTCCGTGTTTCATGCAGAGGTATCTGCCTTTACTATGCAGTCAGCATTAAAATATTTACATAACAAATAGTCAGTAACGAAAGGAATCGCTTTGTCATAAAATGTGGTAGATCGCGTAAGCTCCCTGCTTATAACGGTTTAGTGAAAGATTGATGAAAGGAGGAGTTATGATGTACGATTATTACCGCGAGGACATTCCAGCGATGCCGGCGCAGAGCCAGTTCAATCCCATGGCGGCCATGCCGGTGCAGAGTACTTACAATCCCATGATGAACATGCCCGCACAGACTCCGTACAACCCCATGATGAACATGCCTGCACAGACTCCGTACAACCCCATGATGAACATGCCTGCACAGGCTCAGTACAACCCTATGATGAACATGCCTGCACAGGCTCAGTACAACCCCATGATGAACATGCCTGCACAGAGCCAAACAAACCAGATGGCAGCCAAGTCGGAGCAGCTTGAAAAAATGTACCCGAAAACATACCAGCTCATCAAGCCGGCTGTGGAGAACGCCTGTGAAAATATGGCGGGCAAGAAGGGACAGATGTACGTGCCTACAGAGGCTGAACTGGAGTCCATGATCACGGATGTATATAATAATGTTGAATCCGAAGTGGAAGCGAACATAAAGAAAAGCGCCAATCCCGAAGAAAGGCAGTTTCTCGGCGGGGGCAGACGGATCCTGAGAGACTTTATCGGAGTACTGTTGATTACCAGCCTGCTGAACAGAAGGCGTCCATTCTACCCCGGTTTCTACGGCGGCTTCGGGTATCCCTACTACTTTTACTAAACATTTCACAAATGAATGATGGAATTCCATGCCGACGAATGGCCGGAAATGAAATCCGGCCCGGCTTGCATGGAATTCCCTCAATCTTTTATGTAACCTTGTATCATGCTCTGCATACTATGGTAACATGGCATAATCTTGATAGGAGGTTTTTCTATGCTGGCCAGCAATGAATTTATCCGGCAGTCGCTGGACCTTCACCTGTTCTTTGCGAGAATCATGAAGGAGCATTCATTTTTTCTTGAAGTAGGATTTACACCGAAAGATGCTATGTTCACCAATCAGGCAGACGCTCTCAGAATGCAATTCGACATGCTTCTTTCAGATACCGCGGCTCTTGCAAATGGAGTCGCAAGTCCTTCAGTGCTTCAATCCGGAGAGGTTGTAACGCCGTATACGCTGCGCGCGGAAATGGCTTCTTCATATTATACCGGTGTGCAGATTCCCACAAGCATAACCCAGGCGGAGAGCGGACTTGCAGGAGGCGGCGCCAATGTTTTCAATCCTCTGCTCGAGCAGCGGGTCTATATGCTCAATCAAAGGGCAATTGGCCTGATCAGCGCACTAATACAGTTCAAGGTCCTGGTTTTATCCAACGTGTTGTCCTGTAAAATGTTTACGGTAAATTATCCTCTGCTCATCGACCATATTCTTCGCGAAGCCAGGTTGTATCTTCTCACTGTCCAGAGGCTTCAAAACAGGGAAGAAATCAATATTGAAAAGGAAGCCTACGAGCAGGAGGTATTCTGGAACCGGATTATGGCCGAGCATTCCAAATTTATACGCGGTTTGCTGGATCCAACGGAAAATGACTTGATCAATACGGCAAATAACTTCGGTAATGAATTTGATGAATTGACCAATGAAGCAAAGCAGGCTATGGATAAAACACTGCCTCTGAATAAAGTGACCGGCGACAGCCTGAAAGCGACAAAGGAAATTCGTGATTTTAACGCTCAGGGGACACAAGGGCTGATCAATTGTAAAGTGAAATCCATCATTATCCCGCTGCTTGGTGATCACGTGCTCCGCGAGTCAAATCACTATTTGCGTTTGTTAAGCATATTTGCACAGATTTAATATACGGTCACACAGCCTGAAAACAGACATATATACCGCTGTTGTATATGGTGAGGCGGCAAATCTTCAATATAAAAACAGATACCCGCATTTTATACGCTGGTATCTGTTTGTTGATTTGACATTGTTTTGTACGCCAACTGTTTATATTGGCGGTTGCGTCACACAGGTTAATATCCCAAACGTGCCTGTTCCAGGGCTTTCAAATCAAACTTTTTCATTTTTAGAAAAGCCTCCGTCACTCTTTGAATTTCTTCTTGCGTGCCATTGAATAAAATATCATCCATATTGGACGGCACAATCTGCCACGACACACCGAACCGGTCCCGGACCCATCCGCACTGCTCGTCCTCGGGTACCGCGGAGAGCTTGTCCCAGTAATAATCAATTTCCTTTTGGTCGGCACAATTTATAACGAAAGAAAAAGCCTCGTTGAAAGTATAATCCACATCAAAGGCATTATCCATTGCCGAGAAATTGATGCCGGACAGCGTAAAGCCGGCAAAATTCACCTTCGCCTTTGAAGAGGCTGCCTCACCGTCAATATATTTGCTTATCACGCCAACTTTCGAGTTTTCGAATACTTCCATGTAATACCTTACAGCCTCTTCTGCTTTTCCGCATGCATCGTTAGAAAAAAGCAAATTCGGTGTAATCTTTTGACCCGGTTGGTCACTGTCAACAAGCATCAACTGCCAGGACAGGCCATAGCGGTCCTGAATCCAGCCATACCATTTGCTGAACGGATATTCGGCGAGCGGCATCAATTCGATTCCGCCGTCCGATAATGCATTCCATTTCGTATTGACTTCTTCAATCGTGTAGCAAGCCACCATCAGGGAAATGGACGGGTTAAACTTAAAATAGGGACCTGCACTGATTGCTGAGAACGGCTGACCGGCTAATTCAAAGCTTATGATGGCAGTATCACCCGAAGGGGTATCCCTTAAAATTGTTTCGTCAATCAGTTTCGATTTTTCAAACAGGCTGATATAAAACATGGCCGCTTCCTTTGCTTCTTTGTCATACCACAAATGCGGAACGATCCTCTGCATAATAACCCCCCCTTTTCAAATACGCCCTGTAATGCTGCGGCATTTCAACAACCTATTCGCTTTATTTAGCTGTAAGATACTTGCTTTCAAGCTCGAAAAGCAATTCATGCATTTTCTCATGCGTTCCTTTTCCAATAATTTCTTCTTCGAAACTCTCAAACCGTTTCAGCAAATGTTCTTGTTCCTCCAAAGGAATTGCCTTATTGCCCAACGGGAAGAGAATGGTATTTTCCTTGCCGATGTGCGCCTTCATCAGGCCGACATAGCTCTCGGCAGCCTGAACGAATCTGGTTTCTTCCAATGCTCCGCGTTCTACCGAAAGCTCCATATCAGCCAGGTATTTTCTGCCTTCATTATGTTCCAGGAGCATCTGTCCGACAGGTCCTCTTTCAACAGGTATGCCTGCCTTTTCCATGGCAGGAAACAGAAGGCCTTCTTCCTTTCCATGGTGGCATTTATCGGCGAACAAACGCAAAAAGCCGATCAGCTCGCTTATATCATTGGTATCTACGCTCCCGGATTCCCGGACCATATCGGCCATTTTCTTCAGAACGGTCAACCCTAAAAGAATGCCTTCATGTTCAATCATCAGATCTTCACTGACATACTTCATATCGTTACCTCCTTCAGCCGGTTATTTCCAACTTATGTCAGGCAGTATGTTTCGCATATCATTTCATATATACCCTGCATGCCCTTTTGATTACCAATAATTAAACGTTTGTTTTATTTGTTTCCATAAATGTTTCCTTGCATTTTACAGCCGCCACACCGTTCACCAGCGGAAAGCCGGATAAATCCTCTACATCCCTTCCATCATAAACAACTGCGGATTTAGCATGCCGAATATCATTGCTATGTGAGCTACAACGAGAAAAATTCCAACAAATATTGCATGAAGCTTCAGTTTCCCGACTTCATCCCTCTGTCTCCCGATTACCCCTGCTTCAAGCAAAAAGATCCCAAAGAAAGGAACGATCCCCGAAAGATAGAAGCCAACTGCTATCACATCTGAAAAGCCTCTCCATCCGCCTGTAGCAGTAAGAGGAATAACAGCCGTAATAAGCAGGTAGATAAAAATCCCAAGGAAATAAAGGCTCGCAAAAATGCCTGTTGCTTTGTTAACCGCTCTCGCCTTCCCTGTCAGATTCCTTGTAAATAGAATGATTAGCTCTGTGATCGCCAGCGTTTCGGCACAGATAACCGGAATGGCCATAAAAATAATTAAGTTCCATGGTTGCGCAGTTGCCAGGAGTTCCATGTAGTGTGTCATCATATCATTCATATAAAATACCTCCCTTTTAAAATTGGTCCAGTGATGTGATCTTACCAGATTTATGTGAAGATATGATGAAGATGACTGCAATCAGATACATTTTTTAGAAGATATTCCTTTTAAAATATGTCAATCCATACATATAAGAAAAAAGGCAGCTAAGCTGCCCTTACGCGGTCCTTATCTTATATTTGTTACTTCATACCCCGCATCGGCTACCGCTGCTTTGATCTCATCCTCGTCGACACTGTGAGCCACCTCTATGTCAGCAGCCTTACCCTTGAGATCAACTTTGGCTGACT
>JAEZMC010000152.1 GCA_023435805.1 Bacillota bacterium
GGGTAGCGGTTTTAAGGAACATGCGAAGATGCGGAATAGGTGCCGGTATTTGCAAGCTGCTTATTGCCATTGCATCAGATCATGGTGCTGAAAAGGTACGTCTCGGTGCGCAGCTGACAGCGGTGGAATTTTACGAAAGCCTCGGCTTTGAGAAAGAGGGCTCGGTATTCGAGGAAGCGGGTATTGAGCATATAAACATGACAAAAAACTTATAATGAACAGGAGTTGTATTCTTCGGATTTTTTGGAGGACATTGCTCCTGTTTTTTATAGCCTTTCAATATTGACAATCATTATCAGTAAGACTATAATAAAATCAAATGAGACTGGTTATCAATATTGGAGTGGAATTCAATGACATTGGACAATGCCAGACGTGGAGACAGAATAAAAATAATTCAGATCAACGACGCCTCAATTCGTGCTCAGGCAATCAGACTAGGTATTTCAGAAGGTTCAAAGATGATATGTTCGGAAAAGCTTCCGGCCGGTCCGATTATCCTGCAAAATAAAATGCAGGAGGTCGCTGTGGGCAGGAAGCTTGCACAGCAAATCAGCGTTGAGAGGGTTAGTTGATTACGATGTCAGACTTACATGAAACAAACAGGAACGTTACACCTGCATCTGCCCCCCGTAAATCGGGAGATGTGGCGGATAATGATAATCAAGGCATGAAAAGGCTGGTTTTAACGGGCAATCCGAATGTCGGCAAATCTGTTTTTTTCAATTCACTTACAGGAATGTATGTAGATGTTTCTAATTTCCCAGGAACAACTGTAGATATAAGCAGAGGCAGATACGGTAATTATATTGTGGAGGATACACCGGGGGTTTACGGGGTATCTTCCTTTAACGATGAGGAAATTGCGGCGAGAGATATCATATTGAACGCAGATAGGATACTCAATGTGGTCGATGCCGTTCACATGCACCGTGATCTTTTTTTGACGCAGCAACTGCTGGACATGGGAAAAAAAGTGGTTGTCGCATTAAACATGATGGATGAAGCGGTTAAAACCGGTGTGAAAATCGATATCGCAAAGCTGTCTGAAATGCTTGGAGTACCTGTTGTAGCAACCATGGCCGTTAAAAACCAGGGCATTGACGAGGTGAAGCAGCAGCTTGATCATGCCAGAACAGGCAACAGGCTTGAAGGAATGGCGGATTTGCTGCAGTCGTATATCGATAAAGGCATACCTGAGGCGGAGGCCTTGCTGGTACTCGAGGAGGACAAGGATATCTGCAGGAGAAACCAGGTGGAGCCGGCAGGTCTGCAGGAGGAACTGTATAAACGTCGAAGAATGAGAGTGGATGCAATCGTTTCGGAAGTCACTTCCGAATTCAATAAGGGCGCAGGGTTTGGTATAAAACTGGGCCGCCTTATGCTGAAGCCATTAACAGGTATCCCAATGCTATTGATAACGCTGACAGCCGTGTTTATGTTTGTCGGCGTTTTTATGGGACAGACGGTGGTAGAAATAACGGAGAAAAAAATAATGGGCGGGTTGTATCAGCCATTCATTGTTTCTCTGCTCGATGGAATAATCCCTCCGGACTCGTTTTTCGGCCAGATATTGATCGGCGAGTTCGGCCTGCTTACCATGACTCCGGTTTATGTGCTGGGGCTTCTTTTGCCGCTGGTGGCAGGGTTCTACCTGATGCTGTCGCTGCTTGAGGATTCAGGCTATCTTCCCAGAATTGCAGCGCTTTCCGACAGGCTCATGTCCGGCATCGGCTTGAACGGAAGGGCGATCATACCTACAATACTGGCATTCGGCTGTTTCACAGCGGCTACGATGACGACAAGGCTGTTGGGCTCTAAAAGAGAACGTGTCATTGCAACAGCTCTATTGGGTCTGACCATACCCTGTTCGGCACAAATGGGTGTGATTGCAGGGAAGCTGGCTTCAATGGGGGTACTCTATGTTCTGTTCTATATATTCGTGCTCGTATTGCTGTTCGGACTGGCGGGAAAAGTTTTAAACAAGCTTCTGCCCGGGGAATCCAGCAGCCTTTTAATAGACCTTCCTCCGATCAGGTTGCCGGGTATGGGGAATGTATTGAAAAAAACGCTGGTAAAGACTAAAATGTTCTTATGGGAGGCAACACCGTTATTTGCTCTTGGAGCACTCATTATCAGTGTATTGCAATATACCGGCGCATTGACCGTAATACAGAATGCTATTGCGCCGCTTACTGTCTGGTGGCTTAAGCTGCCGAAGGAAACCGCAACCGTATTTATTATGGGGATGGTGAGGAGAGATTTCGGCGCGGCCGGCCTCAGCAGCATGGCATTATCAAATACGCAGCTCATGACCGCTTTGATTACCATAACATTATTTGTACCCTGCATTGCCGCAATAATGATTATTTTCAAAGAGAGAACCAAGAGAGAAGCAGTGCTGATCTGGATGGGCAGCATGGTGACAGCCTTTATCACCGGCGGGTTGGTAATGCGGTTTTTATCGTTATTTTCCTGAGGTAACGAAAATGAAAATAATATGTTCTACCTGTAAATATGAGTATGATGAGAATGACAGCAAAAAGTGCCCGAGATGCGGGAGTATTGCGCAAAAGCCAAGCGGGTGCGGGAGCTGCAGGGGATGTTCGCTGTGGAAAGTCTGCAAGCCCGGATAACTGGCAGCAGTAAAGGCTGCCGAAGGAGGGGGAAGCCTATGAATGTCACGGATGAGCAGGAATTGAAAGAGCTGCTGAAGCAGCGCGGGTTCAAGTTTACCGGGCAAAGGAGCGCCATTCTGGACGTGCTGGTCAAATACAGCGGTAAGCACCTGAGTACTGAGGAAGTGTACAAGTATGTCAGGGAAACCAATCCGGAAATAGGGCTGGCTACGGTCTACCGCACGCTTACGCTGCTTGAAACGATCGGCCTGGTGATGAAGCTTGACCTGGATGACGGCTTCAGCCGGTACGAGCTGGCCCGGCAGAATGAGGACCATCGGCACCACCATCTAATATGCAGCAGCTGCGGTAGTGTTTCCGAGGTTGAGGAGGATTTGCTCGACGCACTGGAGGAGCAGATACTCTTGAAAAATGGTTTTCTGGTAAGGGATCACCGAGTAAAATTTTACGGTATATGCAGCAAGTG
>JAEZMC010000215.1 GCA_023435805.1 Bacillota bacterium
CCTTCTACGGCAACTTTGCGATCATTTTGAGAGCTTACGCCTATATCAGGACAATGGGGCCCGATGGTCTGAAACAGGTTTCCGAGACGGCGGTGCTCAATGCCAATTACTTGATGAACAAGCTAAAAGGCACCTTCGACCTTCCCTATGACCGTACCTGCATGCATGAGTTCGTATTGTCCGGTCGGAAACAGGCGGAGAAGGGCGTACGGACGCTGGATATGGCAAAGCGTCTGCTGGATTTCGGCTATCATCCGCCCACGGTGTATTTTCCTCTGATCGTACCGGAGGCAATGATGATCGAGCCAACGGAAACGGAAAGCAGGGAGACGCTGGACCGGTTTGCCGAAAGCATGCTGCAGATTGCTAAGGAAGCGGACGAAGAACCGGACAAGGTTCGTGACGCGCCATACCGTACGGCGGTCTCAAGGCTGGATGAGGTGAAAGCCGCACGGACACCGGTGCTGAAATGGGAGGGAAAAGGTTGATCCCGTCTGCTTTTTCCCAATAGCAACTTAAAATAGGGTTTGTGCAAGGTAAAATTGCCGGTAAAATAAGAGAAATAAAGCAATTTTGTATGGTATTTGGATAGAAATAAAAGATATTCAAATACCGTTTTTTTACCGTTGTTGCTTGTTATTACCTGCCGGAGCCTTCTTTTTTATTCACAGCAATAATGAAATGGTATATAATACTCATATTGGGGCAACTTGACCAATGAAACAGATCAAAGGCCTGCAGGGCCGGATGGTCTGCATTACGAAAACGGACAGGAAAAACAAACCGGATGAATGAAGATATTTTTAACATCATCGGAGAAGACTCCGATGTGAAGCATGGGGATGCAAACGCCTATTCACCGCTTGTGCTTGCCTATGCAGGCGATGCGGTGCACGAGCTGTATATCCGAACATTGCTTTTGAGCCGGGGCAATGCACCTGTCCATCAGCTGCATAAGAGGTCCATTGCGTTCGTGAAAGCCAAGGCGCAGTCGGATACCATCCATAAGCTGATGGAGATGCTGACGCCGGAGGAGCAGGATGTTGTGAGAAGAGGCAGAAACGCCAAATCGGGAACCATTCCAAAAAATGCTGATGTGACGGAATACAAATATGCAACGGGTTTTGAGACGCTGTTGGGGTATCTGTACATAAAGGGAGACTATACACGGCTGCTGGAGCTGCTGAAGCGTTCAACTGAACAGCTGCAGAGCGGTGTATAGGCGGCCGGCCGATATGGACTGTTTCTGCGGCAAAGACAGGCAGAGCTTTAGTATAATCCATGGGCGGCATCATTAAAAAAAAGGAGCGTAAGAGTATGGATGAAAAAAGAGGTTTCGGCAAACGCGGCCGGAACGAAGGATATAAGCCGGCCTCACGGGGCGGCAAAGCGCAGGGGAACCGTGGATCCGGTTTTGGAAGCGCACGTGGGTCCGATTTTACGGCACCGCGTGGAGGTAAAGGAGAAGGCGCCGCTCATTTTCGCAGCGACAGGCCGAAGTACGGCACAGGCGGAAGAAAACCGGCAGACGTCCGGGAAAACAGAAGCAAACCGGCAGACGTCCGGGAAAACAGAAGCAAACCGAAGGGTGCCGGGAGCTCCAGAGGTGTAGAAAGGGAACAGGAAAAAGACAGAGTGCGGGAAGACTTCCCATCAGGGATTCCGGAGGATATGGACAGGCTCGAGGGCAGAAATTCGGTCCTTGAAGCGTTGAAGGCCGGAAGGAGCATTAACAGGATATTTGTCGCAAAGGGCGACAGGGAAGGCTCCGTGAGCCAGATCCTTGCCATGGCGAAGCAAAGCCACATATTGATTCAGGAAGTTGACCGGAGCAAGCTGGATAACATGTCTTCGACCCATGCTCATCAGGGCGTCATTGCGATGGCTGCTGCAAAGGATTACGTCGAGGTGGACGATATCCTCAAAAGTGCTGCTGCAAGCGGTAGACCGCCCTTTATCATCATATTGGATGAAATCACGGATTCTCACAACCTGGGTTCCATATTGAGGACAGCCAATGCCGCCGGCGTTCACGGTGTCATCATACCCAAGCGCCGGGCTGTGGGCCTGACCTCCGTCGTTTCGAAAGCATCGGCCGGAGCCATTGAATATGTGCCGGTGGCACGGGTGACCAATATTGTCCAGACGATAGAATATCTGAAAAAGCAGAACATATGGGTGGCTGGAACGGATTCGACCGGTGAGAGGGCATATTACGACCATGATTTAACAGGGCCTATCGCGCTGGTCATCGGCAGCGAAGGAGAGGGCATGGGCAAGCTGGTGCGGGAGAGCTGTGATTATGTAGTCAATATTCCGATGCTGGGACAGATCTCTTCTCTGAACGCAGCTGTCGCGGGAGCCATTGTAACGTATGAGATCGTGAGGCAACGGAACAAAAAGCAATCCTGACGGATACCCTCCCACGGGGATGCAGCAATAGGGTCGTTAAAGAATTGGATATACAAAAGGAGCAATACTGCCGATAATATATAGAGATGTTTGTTGCAGGCTGGGAAATACGTATGTCCTAAGGGGTGTTGCCTCTGATTGACCTGAGCGGACGATCTTAACGAGCAGCGTGGGGCTGGGGCCTGACAGAGAACTCCGGGCCAACCGGAAACCCCCTCCGAGGAATAAGAGACTCGCTTTATTTCCCAACGAAGCGATGAAAATGACCATCAGACCGCAGCAAGCAGGAACTGCCGGACAAGCCCGGAATACTGCGCACAGGCAAGTTGCGGCTTGACATAAAAGTGTGTGTTACGTATAATTAGGTAGGGTTAAATCCCAATAAACAAGCCTGTTTGCATGTATAATCTGCATTACTATTGAGGGGGCGTATTATTGAAGCCAAATGCTCAGGCCGAGGCACATTTGAGTTACAATCCGGCTGTTGACGAAGAAATCATCAGGGATGC
>JAEZMC010000219.1 GCA_023435805.1 Bacillota bacterium
GCTATGGACACATCGGCGCCGACCTGATCACGCTGGCCTCCATTCTCAGAATACCTGTTTGCATGCATAATGTATCTGAAGACAGGATTTTCCGCCCATCCGCGTGGAGCGCATTCGGAACGAATGACCTTGAAGGCTCTGATTTCCGCGCATGCAGCAATTTTGGTCCAATATATGGGAAATAGCTGATTCGGGGGGATACCCTGAAACGCAATAGAAGCAACAAAACTCAAATATACACGTACCAACCCGGCAGCCTTGACCCTTGAGATCAAGGCTGCCGGGTTTTTTACGGTTTCATGCGCGGCGCTGCGGCTCTCCGTGATGGGAACGAAATGCAAGGCAGATTTATTTTGGTTGTATAACCGGTGGATAAGTTATATAATAGTAATAGTTAATTAATACTAGGTCATAAAAATAGAGCAGGAATGATGGTCAAGATTATTTCATTTAATGGGGGAATGCGATTATGCTTTATGTTTGTGTGGCAATCGGAATACTATTCTGTCTTTTCTGGTGTGCACAGCTTATTTTCTTCAAGCTACATTTAAATTGGACAAACCGCATCATTCCTACCGGAGAAGAAGATAAAAACGTTGGTGTCAGCGTCATACACCCCATCAAAGATCTTGATTTCGAACTGGATAAAAATATCGAAACATGGTTTGCACAGGACTACAGCGGCCCGTTGCAGCATATATTCAGCTTTCAGACACCTGATGACCCCGCGATCCCGGTTGTAAAAGCCATGATCGACATGCATCCGGAGCTGGACTGCCAGATCATTGTGAACCCTGTTATGCCGGGCTTGAACGGTAAAAGCTCCAATATGGTCAATGGTATGGCAAAAGCCAAATACGACATCGTACTGTTCGGGGACAGCGACATCCGCATCAAACCCGATTTCATACTCAAGATGGTCCGCCCGCTTAAGGATGAGGAAGTAGGCATCACTACATGCGGTCAGATCAACATTGGGGGCAGGGATTTCTGGACGCGTTTTTTCACGTTTACTCAAAATAGCGAGACAGACTTTATTTGGGCGTTCCTGACCAAAATAGGAATGGATGTCGGTGCAACAGGCGCGGCATTCGCCATGCGGAAGCAGCTGCTGAAAGATATTGGCGGTCTGGAAGCCTTCGGAGGCTCCCTGCTGGAGGACCTGCACCTGGGCAATACCCTTTACAAAATGGGCTACAAGCTGGTGCTCGGGCCTTTCCTGGAATGCCACGTCCAGAAGCTGGACAGGGAAAAGTCCTTCAATTATGCAAGACGGCTGGGAGTTGGAATTAAAACGCATATTGCGGTTGAGCTACCCACCTTTGTTCTGATGATGTTCTGGTACTGGATCATTTTCATACTCGGCCTCGCATTAAGGGATATGGCTATTATCTACCTGTCGTTCATCTTCATGGGACTGAGAGTAATACACGGTATGGTGATGCGGGTACTTACGAGAAACAGGATTATGGCTGCTGATATCATCACGCCCTTGTTCTTCGACCTGTTTGCAACCTTTTACCTGTTGTTCTCCTTCAGTAATCCTTATGTTACATGGAGAGGCATCAAATATGAAGTGAAAAAGGGCGGGTTTATAGAAGAGGCTACATATGTGGAGAATGTACTGGAGGAAGAACAGGTGAAGGGCTGATAAAATAAGACTGGATGCATAAATATGGGCATCGGCCGGAATTGAATTCAAACAGCAGATTATAAAAAAAGGGCTCCTATCAGAGCTCCTTTTTATATATTCGGTAGGTTTTGTAATGAGTCGCACCGGTACCTTCGATATCGGCGCGCATTCTGAGGTTCGTCTCGCCGATGGTGGAGCCCTCGCCCCAGGTATAGCCCTTGTTTACACCATTTTTGAAGGCGGTATGGTAAATCGCGAAGGAGACTCCCTTGTTTCTGAATTCCGGAACGACAAACATGACAAAGACTCTGGCGCTTTTTATCCTGCGTTTGTACCACAGGAATTTGAGGGCGGCAAGCGGAGTAATCCTGCCGTTGAGATGGATCAACACCTGGTTATAGTCCGGCAGGGCGATGGCAAAACCGATGGGCTCGTCACCATGACGGGCGATAGGAAGGAGTTCTGGGTCCGCAAGCTCTACAAGCTTTTTTGCAGTTTCACGCAGTTCCTCCAGCGTTGGAGGCACAAGATCAGGCCATTCCTCCGGCATTGCAATGTCCATGACATGCTTGAGCGCCTTGATTTCATTTTCAAGATCATTGAGATTCAGCGTATCCACTCTGAAACCGTAGCGTTTCTGTGCGTATTCGATAACTCTTGCAGGGTCCTTTTTAAACATCTGATCCTTATCAAGATAATATGCAAAAACGTCATAATCCTTTACAAAGCCGTATCTTTCCATCAGATCCATATAATACGCTGGATTGTACGAATTCATGATTACCGGGGGCCTGTCGAAGCAGTTGATCAGCAAGCCCTTATTTTCATCGCCATCCGTACCTGTTATGGCCACGGGCCCGCAGACAAAATCAGCACCGTGCTGCCGAGCCCAGTCGAATGCCTTATCAAACAGCAGCTTTGCTACCTCGAAGTCATTGATGCATTCAAACAGCGAAAAGAAGGCCATATTCATATTTTTCTTCTGGTTGAGGTTCGTATCGATGCCGGCATAGATCCTTCCGACCGGTTTCCCGTCCATCAGGGCCAAATACATCTGATGCTTTATTTTTTCCAATGCTTTATTTGCAGCAGGATCCAATGACTTCTTCAGGTCATTGAGGAGAGGCGGTACCCAGCATGGATCTCCTTTGTATATTTTCCATGGAAGCCTAATAAACTGCTTCATTTCGGCTTTTGATACAACCGGTCTGATTTCCAGCGCCATTTTTCATACCTCCACCATATGATATCTGTCGTCCATCCGTCGATCGTCACGGCAGATCAGTCGCAGAATCGCTCCGGGCTGCTTTGGCGTCGCCATCCTTATTATACCAGATTTGAATGGCTTCCTGCAACTTTCCGGCAGTATTGCACCGCATCAGCTGGCCTGCGCTAGGAGCCAGGCACCGGCTGTCTAATATTGACTAGGATTAGAAAAGCTGGTATTGTAGATTTATGGCAGTTTAATATTTTACAGTATTAAAGTGCGTATAATAATTGAGGCTGAGCGTAGGAAAAAAATGCAAAAGTGGGAGTGACCGTTATGAATTCCAAGATACAGGATGATTGGACGGATGAATTATTTCGAGCGATTTTACTTTTGGAAAACACCGAAGAGTGCTATAATTTCTTCGAGGACATCTGTACGGTTTCTGAGATAAAGGCGATGGCCCAGAGACTTGAGGTGGCGAAAATGCTTAAAGCAGGGTATACTTATATGGATGTCAGTGAAAAAACCGGCGCCAGCACGGCAACCATCAGCAGGGTCAACAGGTGCCTCAATTACGGTGCAGACGGATACCGGACCGTGTTGGAAAGGCTTGACAGGAAAGGACGATAAGAGTGTTCAGAAGTCTTTTTATAGGCTTTCTGATATTGTCGGCACTCACATCAAAGAGTGCCGGAGTTCAGATAAATCAAAATATAGCCAATATACCGGCGGATATGCTGTTGGAGCTCTATAACGCTGCAGTTGCGTATGCCGATAAACAGGCCGGGCTTAACGGGTCCAATACCGAAATGGCATGCTTCCTCAACGATCCGTGTTGTAACGGTGCTGTGGGAGGGCTATCGGGCATGCTGCGGCAGGACCACCCTGCCGACTGGAAGGAGCCGGATTACGGCTTCAGCTGTGGAAACCCGCAGTCCGCCATAAACGATACACGGCAGAAAAAGCCCTGCTTCGGCGAAGTGTATTCCTGCGGTTCGGACAACTCTCCTCCGTTCTGCGTATAAAGTAAAAGGAATATATGATGACAAAATAGGGAGGTATTTATGTTAAAAAATCTGTTGGAAAAAGTAATCGGCTCTTATAGCGAGAGAGAATTGAAAAGAATCATGCCCATCGTGGATGAAATAGATGAACTGGAGCCTAAAATACAGGCTCTTTCGGATGAGGAACTCAAAGCCAAAACACCGGAAATGAAGAAAAGGCTGGAGGACGGGGAGACACTGGACGATATCCTGCCGGAGGCCTTTGCCGTCGTAAGGGAAGCTTCCCGTCGCGTGCTTGGCATGCGGCACTTCCGTGTGCAGCTGATCGGAGGGATCGTACTTCACCAGGGCCGTATTTCAGAAATGAAAACCGGTGAAGGCAAGACCCTTGTAGCAACGCTGCCGGTTTACCTCAACGCCCTTGAAGGCAAGGGTGTACATGTCGTAACGGTCAACGACTATCTGGCAAGACGTGACAGTGAATGGATGGGAAAGATTTATAACTTTCTGGGGCTCAGCGTCGGGCTGATCGTACATGGCCTTGATAACGAGGAGAGACGGAAGGCTTACCACTGTGATATTACCTATGGTACCAACAATGAATTCGGATTTGACTACCTCAGGGACAACATGGTCATTTACAAGGAAGACATGGTGCAGCGGGATCTGCATTATGCCATCGTTGACGAGGTGGACAGCATACTGATCGATGAAGCCAGGACGCCTCTGATCATTTCCGGCGCCGGCGACAAATCCACGGACCTGTATAAGCGTGCGAATTCCTTTGCCTCCAGGCTCAGGGTCAAGGTATATACTCAGACGGACGACAAGCGGCAGGACGAAGATGTGGATGCGGACTATATTGTTGATGAGAAGGCGCATTCTGCAGCACTGACGGCGAAAGGCGTTACGAAGGCGGAACAGTTTTTCGGGCTTGAAAATCTCTCCGACCCGGAGAACATGACGATTTCCCACCACATCAACCAGGCCATCAAAGCTCACGGGCTGATGAAAAAGGACAGAGACTATGTCGTGAAGGACGGAGAGGTCATCATAGTCGACGAATTTACCGGCCGTCTGATGTACGGACGAAGGTACAGCGACGGCTTGCACCAGGCCATAGAGGCCAAGGAAAACGTAAAGGTGGAGAGGGAGAGCAAAACGCTTGCCACCATTACCTTCCAGAACTATTTCAGGATGTACAAAAAGCTGGCGGGCATGACGGGTACGGCACAGACCGAAGAACAGGAATTCCAGACGATATACAAGCTGGACGTCATTGTCATACCAACGAATATGCCCATGGTGAGAATCGATCATCCGGATTGTGTCTATAAGAACGAGATTGGCAAATTCAACGCGGTCATTGATGAGATCGTGGAGCTCCACAAAAAAGGACAGCCGGTATTGATCGGTACCATATCCATAGAGAAATCGGAATTTTTGAGTATTATGCTTAAAAAAAGAGGCATTCCGCATCAGGTACTCAATGCCAAATTTCATGAGAAGGAAGCTGAGATCATTGCCCAGGCAGGAAAACTGGGCGCTGTTACCATAGCCACAAACATGGCAGGCCGCGGAACCGATATCGTGCTGGGAGGAAATGCCGAGTACATGGCGAAGCAGGAGCTCAGGAAGCAGGGGTATGCTGAAGAACTGATCAGTGAGTCCACCAGCTATAATGATACGGATGATGAAGAGATATTGAAGGCAAGGGCTGCTTTTAAGCAATATTATGACGAGTATAAAAAGAAAATCAGTGAAGAAAGGGAAAAGGTTGTTGAAGCGGGCGGCCTGCATATCATCGGCACGGAACGCCATGAATCAAGACGTATTGACAACCAGCTGAGGGGCCGGTCCGGCCGTCAGGGTGATCCGGGTTCTTCACGCTTCTATATTTCGCTGGAAGACGACCTGATGAGACTGTTCGGCTCCGAGCGCCTGACCAATATCGTTAACACGCTTGGTCTGGAGGATGACCAGCCTATTGAGCACAGGATGCTTTCCAATGCGATAGAAAATGCGCAGAGAAGGGTTGAAGGAAAGAACTTTGACATCAGAAAACACGTCTTACAATATGACGATGTCATGAACAAACAAAGGGAAGTCATCTATACTCAGCGTAAACAGGTGCTGAACGGCGAAAATCTCAGGGATTCCTTCATGAAAATGCTCGAAGGAACAGTGGATAACATTGTCTCGGCTTACTGCAGTGAAAGCCCCCACCCGGATCTCTGGGACTGGGAAGCCATAAAAGCCCATGCAGAAGGCATTTTCCTGCCGAAGGGCGCCTTAACGGTTACACGTGAGGAGATGGAGGACTTTACGAAGGAAGATCTCCGGGAAAGGCTGCTTTCGATGGCCATCCAGTCATATGAGGCCAAGGAGGCCGAACATGGCACGGAACTCATGAGGGAGCTGGAGAGGATCATACTCCTTCGTGTTGTTGACGAAAAATGGATGGACAACATCGACGCCATGGACCAGCTTCGTACGGGTGTCGGAATGAGAGCTTACGGACAGCGTGACCCGGTTATCGAGTACAAGTTCGAAGGCTTTGAAATGTTTGAGGAAATGATTAAAAATATACAGCAGGATGCTGTCAAGATGATCCTTCATGTACGCATCGACCGTGAACATGACGTGCCGAAACGAGAGAAGGTTGCCGAGCCGCTTACTGCAAGCCACGGGGACGATGAACCCAAAAAGCCTGTCACCCGAAGCAGCGACAAGGTCGGCAGGAATGATCCGTGCCCGTGCGGAAGCGGGAAGAAGTATAAGAAGTGCCACGGCGCGGCAGAAGGCTGAAAGCGTGATAAGCTGCGGATTCCGTTGTTGGACTGCGCTGCTGCGCTCCTCATTTATGGAATATAAACTCCGGTGCTCGCAGCTTGTCCGCCCGGGATTCGTGCTGCCGGCGTTATAACAACGAAGCGGCAAGCCTATTTATACACAAGATTGGATACGGACTATGAATTACGACGAAGCAATAAACTATATACACGGAACGCTAAAATTCGGAAGCAAGCTTGGCCTGCACAATATCGGAACGTTACTGAAGCTGATGGGTGATCC
>JAEZMC010000229.1 GCA_023435805.1 Bacillota bacterium
GTTTACGCCTTTCCCCCTTTAAAATATCCCGTTATAGAAAGAGCAGCCGGCTTTATCCGGCTGCTGAGAAACTATGGGTGGGAACCGCTTGTTCTCACCCGTCATTCCGAAGCGGATTCAAGAGAGGAAGCGCAAATACCCGAGGGAATAGACATTGTCAGAACAGGCTTACGGGAGCCGGAGAGCTATCCGGTTTTCCTGCGCGGCGCCTTCAAATTTGCCGCATCTCGGACGATGTCAGACCGTGACAGGCTCTGGGAAATGTTTTCATCCAGACAGGCCGCCAGGCTGGCCAGGTATGAGGGCGTGGACCTGATCTATACGGTATCTCCTCCGTCCAGCGCACACCTGATCGGCATGCGGCTGAAGAAGAAAAATCCGGGCTTGCCCTGGGTGGCGGACATATGCCCTGCCCATGCCATAAACCGTTCAAATGCAGACAAACCGGAATCTTCACCGAATTTTTACGCTTCTGTGAAAGAACGATATGAAAAGCTGCTGCTGGACAGGATTAGAGACAGCGCCGATTGCATGGTAACCGCCGACAACCTCCTGGCGGAAAGTATCTCAAACCCTGCAGATACAAACCGCAAAGGTGCTGTTTGTTACGTACCCGACGGTCATGCACAGGAGCTTTCCGAGTTATTTGAAAAGGCGTGCCGGACAATTGCCGCCAAAAAGCTTGAAATGGAATGAATTTTTAATATGGACGGTGTGAAATGGCAAACGACAACGGAATCAATTATAAGGAATATTATGAGGAAGCAGGCCGTGAGAACAACATCTGGAACTGGCGCGGTCAAAAATTCGAATACTACCGGGAAATGCTCCGTTATAACAAATTAGCGGGTGTCATCGGGGGGAAAAAGTACGATATACTGGACCTTGGCTGCGGAGACGGTTTTCTGAGCTGCATGCTGGCGGAGAGAGGCCATCGTGTCGATGCAATGGACATATCCGGCGAACGGCTTTCCAAGTTTGCAGAAAGGGCAAAAAAGCTGAACGTCAGACAAATATGCGGTTCTGTATTTGAATATGACTTCAGCGGGGAATACGATGTCATTGTTTCCTCAGAAGTCCTGGAGCATCTGGAAGACTACAAAAGCGTTCTCAGGACGGTGTGCCGCATACTCAAGCCCGGCGGAAGGCTGGTGGTTTCCGTGCCTTACCGCGAAAGAATCAACACCTGCAAGTGCCCTTACTGTATGAAAGAGTTCAACATGTACGGACATCTGCACTCCTTTGATGAAAAGGTTTTTCAGGATCTGTCTGTGGAACTGGGTTTGAATATCACCGGGATCAAAACATTGAACAACAAGCTGACCACCTACATGTCAAAGTTCGGGCCGCTGAAGACATATACGTTGTACAGGCTTTTTGACGGATTGGCATCCATTTTGAACAAGAAAATGGATACACACATGATTGTTGAGATGTGGAAAAAATGAACAACCGATTGGTAAAAAATTACCTTATCTTCTTTACCGGTACCGGCCTGAGCGCCATTGCCGGTCTGGCCTCCTCCATCATTTACAACTGGACCTTTTCACCGGATGTGCTGGGAAGGTATTCCCTGGTCAATACCACCTATCTGGTGGTATATGCTTTTTTATGCGGCTGGCTGGCAAGCTCCTTCTTCCGGTACTATCTGGAATACAAATCCGCCGGTCAGGAAACAAACCTTTTTAATGTCATTTTCACAATGCTTATATGCATCAACGCAATCCTGGTGGGACTGCTGTTCACGCTGTACAGCCTGATACGCGACAGCGATTTTCTGTTGATGCTGTTCATATTCTCATTCAACATTTTGCCCAGATGCCTGGTAGACCTTTTTGTATCCAAATTCAAACTGGACAATACCATGAAGGGCTATTTCATCATCACCGTTATCAATTCCTTCGGAACCCTTGGCGTATCTTTGGTGCTGATATTCGCCGCCGGGCTCGGCGTCATGTCGCTGGTCATAGCGCCTGTAGTGGTCAATGCATTGGTTCTGCTGTTTCTGGTCCTCCGATTCAGAAGCTTTTTCAAATTCAGCTTCCAAAAGGCCATTATCACTGATTTCTGGCAGTACGGCGGGCCGCTGATTATCACGGGCCTGATCAACGTCGGGCTCGCTCTGTCGGACAGGTACCTGATCCGCTATTTTTTCACCGAACGGGAGGTTGGCCTGTATGCTTATGCATACGACCTATCGGAGAAATTTTTCAAGATATTCGTCAATGTTTTCATTCTGACCATACAGACCTACCTCATGCAGGTCTGGCATGAGGACAGGAACAATTACGGATTGAAGGTAAAGACGTTCACGCGCTATTATTACCTCGCGTTCATTCCACTTGTGTTCATTGTGGATACGCTGCTGGATTTCATGTTCGGCGTCGTGCTGAACCAGCAATACCTGGAGGGCCGTACCTTCACACTGATCGTGCTGGCCGCGATGTTTTTCGATGGCTTGATCAGTCTGGCCAACAGAGGTTTCGCTGTACACCGGAAAACCGTATATTTGCGGAATGTTGCATTTGGGGCAGTGGCAATCAATTTGTTGCTGAATGTGACGCTGATGCCGGTATTCGGTTACAAAACAGCCGCTTACACGACACTGGCCGCTTACTTTGCATATGTCCTGCTTATTTATATATTCTCCATACGGAAAATTAACTGGAAGTGGGAATTTTACGACCGGGTTATATTTACAACACTGCCGTACTGGCTGGCTGCCTATATCATCATGAGGCTTGTACCGTCGTATCCCATCAAGCTGGCATTGCTGGTATTGTTTTGCCTGATTTATCTTTTGATTTTACCGAAGGATATCAAACAGTTATTGTCCGGTTATAAAAATGAAGCGCTGAAGCTGCTGAAAACAAAGCGGTCTTAGGCGTGCGGGAGGTTATCCATGAGAGTAGTCCATTTGATAGGCGGCGGCGACGTCGGAGGAGCAAAGACACATGTTCTGTACCTTTTAAAAGAGTTGTCCCGACATATGGAGGTCAAGCTGATCAGCCTCCGTCCCGGGGCATTTGCCGATGATGCACGTGCTCTCGGAATTGATGTGACGGTTGTTAAATCGGGAAACATCTTCTCCGATATCAGAATGGTAACGGATATCATCCGGAAGGGCGGATATGATATTGTCCATTCCCATGGTGCAAAGGCAAACATGTTCTCGCTGGCGGCAAGGCGGAAAACCTGCCTTCCGACCGTCACCACCGTTCACAGCGACTACCGGCTGGATTACATGCACAGCCGGGTCAGGCGTATGACCATCGGTCTGACCAATTCTGTTGCGCTGCGTTTCATGAAGAACTATATCGCGGTTTCCGGAAACTTCAAAGAAATGCTGATCGGGAGAAAATTCAACCCGCTTGATATCTATGTATTGTATAACGGCATGGATTTTTCCATACCGGTGACGAGCTATTCCCGTCAGAAGCTCCTCGAAAAATACCGCCTTCCCATACGGGACGATGATGTGATCGTCGGCATCGCGGCAAGGCTTTACCCGGTCAAAAGTATAGATACCATCGTAAGGGCAGCCCGACTTGTCAAAGATCGCAGCAGCCGGGTTAAATTCCTTATCGGGGGTGACGGCGAGGACAGGAAACAGCTTGAAGCGCTGACCTCCAGCCTGGGGCTGGAGGATACGGTTTTCTTCCTGGGCTGGCTTGACGATCCGAATGAACTGATGAGCAGCATTGATGTCAGCGTCCTCACCTCCATCAGCGAAAGCTTTCCCTATTCCATCCTGGAGGGTGCGAAGTTCAAGAAAGCCACCATCAGCAGCAAAGTCGGCGGTATTCCCGATTTGATCGAAAACGGTAAGAATGGTTATCTGTTCACGCCTGGGGATTACAAGCATTTCTCGGAGCTCATATTGGAGCTGGCGGAGGATGGGGACAAACGGATGGCCATGGGCGAGCGCCTGTACGAAAAAGCACTGCAGGACTTCTCCGTGGAGAGTATGGCCAGGACACAGCAGGATATATACTGCCGCATCCTGGAGAAGCAAGCGGCGGAGACCCACGGGCAAAAGCCCTATGATGCAATCATTTCGGGCTATTACGGCTTCCGGAACATTGGTGATGATGCGCTGCTTATGTCCATCATCAAGGATTTGAAGGAATTCAAGCCCGATATTCGTCTGCTGATCCTTTCGAAGATCCCGGCCGGTACGTCCAGGGACTTCCAGGTGGCCTCCATCAGCAGGATCAACATGCTTCGCATTTATCAGGCCATGAAGAACTCAAAAGCCTTTATATACGGCGGCGGAAATCTGCTCCAGGATAATACCAGCACCCGCTCCCTGCTTTTTTATCTCAGTACGGTATGGCTGGCCAAAAAACTGCGGTTAAAGGTCATGTTCTATGCAAATGGGATCGGCCCGCTGAAAAAAAGCTGGAGCAGAATGCTGACGAAAAAAATCATGAACAAGGTGGATGTCATCACACTGCGTGAGGAACTCTCCTTTGAGGAATTGAAACACATGGAGATCAGCAAGCCTCGCATTTTGCTTACAGCTGATGCAGCTATGACCATTACCGACGGCAAAGAACAGGATTCCGGCATATTACAGCAGCTTGGAATTGCCGAAAACCGGCCGCTTCTGGGAATTTCGCTCAGAAAATATCCGGGTCATGAGAAATTCGAACATGAAAAATACGAGACGGTTATCGCTGGAGTAGCTGATTACATGGCGGCCGCATATAACGCATATCCCGTCTTCATACCCATGCAGCATCCCGAGGATATACCGATCCTGGAAAATGTAGCTGCAAAGATGCAGCACGGTTGTTTCGTCGTCAGGGAAAAACTTAACGTGCTCCAGACGTATGAACTCATATCCCGCATGCATATGGTGCTGGGCATGAGGCTGCATGCACTGGTTTTCTCCGCCGTGGCAGCCGTTCCGATGGTAGGATTGGTTTATGATCCTAAAATAAAGGGCTTTCTGGACTGTATCCGCCAGCCTTCGGCAGGTGACGTCCGTTATCTGGAGTATGAAAAACTGAAGGAGCTGACGGTCCAGGTCTGGCAAAAACATGATGAAATTAACCGCCAGCTGGCGGCAAGCATGCCCGCGCTGCGGGAAAAGGCCCGTGAAAACGCCAAGGTCGCTGTGGAGCTCATTACTTCATCCGGGACGGACACCAGCAAAACCGGTTCCGAATCGGCTTAAAGGAGGCAGGTGTGGCCATCCCGGGGCGGATCTCTCCTATATGAAGGGATTGAAATGCCTGGTTCCGTCATAAAACGTAAAAATAAGAACGGCGGCCGACATGAGCAGTACAACTGAAAGCGCAACTGCGTCATTCCTTCCGAAAGGCCTGTAGGAATACCAGGTGCGCTTCTTATACTTCCCAAAATTGCGCAGCTCCATGGCATTGGATATGACCGTGATCCTGTCCAGACTGGAAAAGACAAGCGGCATCAATATGGCCGCAAAGTTTTTCAAACGTGTCCAGGGCTTTGCCTTCTTTGAAAGATCAATTCCCCTGGCCTGCTGCGCATGAGATATGTTGATGAAATCCGACTGGATGTCGGGTATGTACCGGAGCGCAATGGCAACCGCGTAGGACACCTTGTAAGATACATGGAGCCTGTTGAGAGAAGCGGCAAACTCGCTCGGATCGGTGGTCAATATAAACAGCAGCGCCACCGGAACCACCGTATAGTATTTCAGCGTCACCGTCATCTCATAGAAAAGCTGCTCCAATGTGACCGTATACCGGTCCGTGAATTGGAAGAGTACATGTCTCGTTCCATAAATCTTTACACCCTCTTCCGGAGAAAAAAGATAGATCGTGATGAAATTGAGCGTCAGGAATACCGTTATAAAGCCCAGTACGAACGCCACATCCCTGAACCGTAACCTGGAGGCGCGGAATGCAAATACACCGGCGGTCAGCATGATGATCAGGGCTCTGGCATCAAAGGTGATCATCCCTGTAAATGACCAGACCAGGAAGATGATGAGTTTTGTGGAGCCATTAAGCCTGTGCACCGGCGAATCAATCCGGATATGTGATAACAGCCTGCTCATGCCCGTACATGCCCCCTTTCATCTGCAATAAAACGTCTAATGAAGCACTCCGGTTCGGAGATGCCAAGTCTGACTGCCAGTTCGTAGAGAGATGTCTTCTTAAGGTTTGCTTCCAAAATAACCTTTTCATTTGAAAAAATTGCCGCTGTAGCCGAATCTGCTATTTTTACCCCGTCTGCCACGACAATCGCACGTTTGGTATATTCCAGGGCCAGATGCATATCATGGGTAATCATCATAATGG
>JAEZMC010000234.1 GCA_023435805.1 Bacillota bacterium
TGCGTATTTTTGCCGTATATGAAGCTGTATTCTTTTATTCCCCTGACAGGGATCTTGATCTTTTTGCTTCCGCTTTGTCCGATGATGCTCTCCTCTGCAATAATATTTCCGATATTCTTTTTTATCGATTCCTCAACAAGCTCCTTATGTCTTCGCCTGTCCTCCGCCGAACGGTCGCTTCCACCCGGCCGGTAATCTCTGAAAATTGCCATATCGCCCTCCGTATTGTATCTGCAGCTACGTGTATGAAAATCAGTCCTTCCAGAGATTATTGGCGCCATATTTCAACACCACATTGCAGCAGTGATCGCAATACCCGTTCCGCTTCATCTCCTCCACCATGGCATTGTATTTCCTGTCCTGCTCCTCATCCCGCACCTTTGCTTTTGTAACAATTCTGCTCAGCTCCTTCACCGAGGATGTCAGCTTTTTCTCAATCGCTTCCTTTAAAGGTTCATAGCTCTTATAATCAAGCTTTCCGCCGTTCCTGAGCACGAAAAACATATATGCGGTCACATCTCCGCGGAACCCTTTTGCAGAGGCATCGGTAATTCCAATCTGTTCTTCGATGGAGCGCATGAATTTTTCATCCGGCTCCAGCTCCTCACCGGTATTCGGATCCTTTAGCCTGGTTTTATTAATAAAGGCCTCCGCGTGGTCCAGATAATTGTTGAAGATGCTTTCCGCCTGCTCCCTGTAGCCATAGATAAAGGCTTTCGTGACTTCCTTCTCCAGGATTTTATTGTATTCCTTTTTGATGGCATCCTGTACGAAGCGTATATATTTGCATTTTTCCTCTTCGCTGACGGACAGCTCCTTAACCGCTTTAATAATCGTTTCCATAACAGCTATGGGATTGATGCAATCATGCTCGGATTCAGACAATGCCGTATCCAGCGCTTTCATGATAAACCTGGTGGATATGCCGCTCATTCCTTCCCTTGAAGCTTCTTCACGCAGCTCAAGGATATCGATTTTACGGGTCATCCCCTTCTCGACAATTTCCTCGCCATTGTATATTTTAAGCTTTGTCATCAAATCAACCTTGGATGATGGCATCAGCCTCGTCAATATGGCAAACATGGAGGCCACCTCGATGGTGTGTGGCGCGATATGTGCCTTGAAGCGGCTCTTCTTCAGTATCTTTTCATAAATTTTCATTTCTTCGTTCAGCTCCAGGCAGTAAGGTATCTCAATTTTGACGATCCTGTCAAGAATCGCTTCGTTCGTATGGTCGGATTTGAATTTATTCCACTCTGCTTCGTTGGAATGGGCCAGTATCACTCCGTCAAAATAAATCATCGGGCCTTTTCCCGGTGATGGAATGGATTTTTCCTGTGTTGCAGTAATCATCGTATGGAGATATTCCGTTTCATTTTTGAAAACCTCGATAAATTCTACAATTCCCCTGTTCCCAACGTTGAAAGCGCCGTTAAGGGACAGCACCCTGGGGTCGTCCTCCGGATATATGTCGATTTTGGATATGTCCACACTTCCCACCAGAACGCTTGTATCCTGATTGTTCGGGTCCACCGGCGGCACCACCCCAATGCCCTTTCTGGACCGTACGGAAAACCCTACCTGTTCAACGGGGAAGCTTTCGTATTCCACTTTTAATTCGTGCTTGAGCCGGTAACGGCAAACGGGGCACAGATCCCCCTCTATTCTTACACCCAGCAGCTCTTCAAAATCCCTGCGCAAATGCTTCGGTACCAGGTGCAGCGGTTCTTCTCGCATGGGACAGCCCTTCAGCGCATATATCTCCCGACTGCCCTCCAGGGCCTTTTTCAAAACCTCCATCAAGGAAGACTTTCCGGAGCCCACAGGCCCCACCAGATACAGTACCTGTCTGGCCTCTTCTCCCGCCATTGCCGCCGAATGGAAGTATCTGACGATCTTCATCACCGTCTTGTCAATCCCGTAAAAATCCTCGAAGAACTTGTACTTTTTAATGGTATCATTACCGTACAGCCTTCTCAGTCTGGGATGTTCATCTGTTTTGACCACTTCCGCCCCGGCTTCAGATATCAGATTGTATATTCTTTGATGTGAAAGTATAGCCGCCTGCGGATCTTTTGCCAGCAGTTCGGCATATTCAAGAAACGTCCCCTCAAACCCTTTATTAATCCGTTCCTGTCTGTCTTTTCGAATGATTCCTGAAATGTCACGTTCCCCCATCTGTTTGCCTCCTTGTCCTGTGAAAGCTACCGCCGCGGCATTTTTTTGCAAGGGCCCTGTTACGCACTGTCACCTAAATTTATTATATTAGCAGGTATTTGCTAAAATGCCTTTGGGACCACCCTTTCCTGACCGGAAACAGCTCCCTCGGCGGATGGCTCATGCCTGGGTTATTATATGCTGTACGGTAGCTTTGTGGAAGCTTTATGGAGACTTTATGCCAGTATTTACATCAGGAACGCACACCACCGCAGATGTTATAATAGTAGATATTGGGGGACGGTTCTGCTGTGGGGGACGGTTCTGCTGTGGGAGACGGTTCTGCCATAGGGGACAGTTCTAACCTACGACAGGGACAAATATTATAGGTGTGCTGGAATGGAGGGCTGGAATGCACGGGTTTGTGCGATCACAAAAAATAAATATTTTTGTGCTGGGTCTGGTTGCCGGCCTGTTTCTCTTTTCAGCCTCATTTGCATATCTGCTTGACAATATTCTTTTCAACGACCGGTTCCACGCAAATGCTGTGGACAAGCTGGGTATACCGGACAATATTACAGAGCTCATCCGTACGATGACAGCGCAGTCCGGCACTCTTCCAACTGAAATCACACCGGCAGTCAATAATGCGATCACCTCCGAGTTTGTTCACATGAACATAGAAACCTTGATAGAAGGCTTGACTGATTATTTCAGAGGGAACACGAAAGCATTGCCGGACCTGTATCTGGCCGATATTAACAGCTCTCTTCTTATGGACCAGAATGAAACTGCAGATACTGCAAGCACTGTGGAAAGCAATGCGGAAAGCAGCGTAACGGGAGTAGAGA
>JAEZMC010000420.1 GCA_023435805.1 Bacillota bacterium
TCCCCTGCATCCCGGCAAGAACCGTCCCCTCACAGCCAATTCGGTTTCAGGAGAGAACCGTCCCCTCACAGCCAATGCGGCCAATGCGGCCTCTGCGGAGAACAGTCCCCTTCCTACTGGCACGAACCGTCCCCTGCTCCGAGAATTTCGCGCAAGGCTGTTGGACGGACATAAAAATTCCCCCAACTTCGGTACATTGCTGGGAGATGCGGTAAGGAACTCCATTTCAACCATTCTGGCTGTTGGAGGCTTTATCGTTATGTTTTCAGTCATCATACGGATTTTGGGAGATATGGGCATAATCGATAGCGTTACCGGTGCCCTGTCCGGCGTTCTGGGCTCCAAACAAACGAGCCCTGCTGTTTTGAAAGGAATAGTAAGCGGCATTTTTGAAATTACAACCGGTTCAGGACTGGTAAGCGCCGTCACCGGCATATCCGTGCTTCAACAGCTGCCTGCAGCAAGCTTTATAATCGGCTGGGCAGGTCTTTCCGTGCATTTTCAGGTGATGAGCATTGCTGCAAAAACCGATGTCAGCATACGTCCCTATTTGACCGGGAAGCTTTTACAAGGCATAATTTCAGCATTCTATGCCTGGTTGGGCGTGAGATTTTTCGGTGAAGAAATATTTCCTGTCCGGCCGGTACTCAACAGCTTTACATTCAGCCCGATGCAGTGGGTGCAAACGCTTGAAGCCTCATTATGTATCCTTCTGGTAGTCCTGTCATTTTTCGCAGCAGCTACCGTTCTGTATTCGATTACCAGCCGTTTCAGAAAGAAATGCAAAGGAATAAAAACAAATTGATTGCTGAAGTTACTTCAATTCCTGTCTGTCAAGCTTTATAACCTCCAGCGTATCGTTGAGGATTTCCTCAACCTTGTTGAGAACACTGTCCGCATAATCCTTTGTACCCAGACGAATCTCGCGGGCATTCTTTTGCGCGCTTGCAATAATTTCATTTGCCTGCTCATAAGCCTTTTTGGTAATCTCATGCTCATCCACCAGCGATGCAATCTTGCTCTCCGCATCCTTCAGCATGCTGTTTGCTTCCTTCTGGGCTTCCATAAGGATACGCTGCCGTTCCTCCTTGACCCATTTCGCCTGCTTGATATCGTCAGGAAGCTTCAGCCGCATTTCCTTGACAATCTCCAATATCTCTTCCTTATCAACCAGGCATTTACCTGAGAAGGGAACCGTCACACATTTTTCCACCAAGTCTTCCAATGTTTCCAGTATCGAAAGTATTTCCATGATTTTACCCCCTAAATGCCCTATCTGAAGGCCAGCTTTTTAACAACCCTTTCTTTGATGCATTCCGGAACAAGACCATCTATACTGCCGCCATTTTTGGCGATTTCCTTCACTGCGCTTGAACTCAGATAGGAGTAGTTCACACTGGTCATCATAAAAAGTGTTTCCATATCCGGTTCCATATTTTTATTTAATAATGCCATCTGAAATTCATATTCGAAATCCGACATGGCCCGCAAGCCCTTGATAACAGTCCTGGCACCCACCTGCTTGGCGAAATCCACCAAAAGCCCGGAAAAGCTGGTCACGTTAATATCTTCACGATCCCCCAATGCACAGCGGATCAATTCAATCCTTTCATCCACTGAAAATGCAGGTTTTTTACTTTCATTGCTTCCTACCGCCACAATCAGTTTGTCACACAGACGTGCAGCCCTGGTAATGATGTCAAGGTGCCCGTTGGTAATCGGATCGAAGCTTCCGGGATATACAAAAATCATGATTCCCCATGACCATCCTTTGTAAGAAATATCGTAATCATCGTATCGCCGTATTTTCTCGCATCAACTGCCTCCAGTCTGCCAATCCGTTCGGGCAGGCTGTCGGACACGCTGTGCTCAGCAACGACAATACCATTATCTTTCATTATATCATTATTTATCAATAAATTTAACGTTTCTTGTATAAAATTTTTATTATAAGGCGGGTCCAGTAAAATCAGGTCGAATTTTCTGCCCTGCCTGTGTAATTTACCGATTCCGGATACAAAGTCCGCCGTGTATACTTCCGCTTTGTCAACAAGCCTGGTATGTGCCAGGTTTTCCTTTATTATTCCGCAGCATTCCGCACTTTTATCCAGAAAAACGGCCCTTGCTGCCCCGCGGCTCAGCGCTTCTATTCCCAGGCTGCCCGTCCCGGCGAAAATGTCCAGCACCTCACTGTTCTCAATCCTTCTGGCAATTATATTGAATAGCGATTCCTTTACCTTGTCGGATGTAGGCCGCGTGGTCATGCCTTTTACTGTTTTCAGCCTGTGGCCTCCCACCGAGCCTGATATGACCCGTAAAATATGCGATTCCTCCCTTTTGCCTTTTCAATTCATACTGACCGCACCGGCGGTTCCCGCAAATCTTTCCTTCACCGCTGCTTTCAGCAGCCGGTTATCCGGACTGTTCAAAAGCTTGTCCTCTTTGGTGAGCCGCAATGCGGCTTCCTGTGCTCTTTTTAGTATTTCCATATCCTTGTACAGATTTGCAATTTTCAGTTCCGGTATTCCGTGCTGTCTGGTGCCGAAAAAGTCTCCAGGTCCTCTCAGCTCGAGATCCTTTTCAGAAATTACGAACCCATCCGATGTTTTCTCCATAACTTTCATACGTTCCCGTGCTATTTCCGACCTGCTCTCATTAAACAATACGCAGTAAGACTGATGCTCCCCTCTTCCTACCCTGCCCCTGAGCTGGTGAAGCTGTGCAAGTCCGAACCGCTCCGCATTTTCCACTACCATCAGCGAAGCATTGGGCACATTAACACCTACCTCTATGACTGTAGTAGATACAAGTATATCTATTTCCCCTGCAACAAAGCGTTCCATTACGGAATCTTTTTCGGACGGCTTCATTTTACCATGAATCAGAGCTACCTTCAAATCGCTGAAGGTTTTATTGGCCAACTGCTCCGCCATTTCCGCAGCGGCTCTGGCCTCCACCGCATCCGACTCCTCCACCAGCGGGCAGACAATATATACCTGGCGTCCCTCCGACACCTGCCTGCGGATAAACTTATTGATCCTGTCCCGCATGCCGGCATCAACGGCATATGTTTCTACTTTCTTCCTTCCAGGAGGCAATTCATCGATGACAGAGATATCCAGGTCACCGTATAATATCAGTGCCAATGTCCTGGGAATGGGTGTCGCGGTCATGACGATCATGTCGGGATTGTCCCCTTTTTGGGATAGAACTGCGCGCTGCCTGACCCCGAACCGGTGCTGCTCGTCTGTAACGACCAGTCCCAGACGGTTGAAGACAACCTTCTCCTCCAGCAATGCATGTGTACCGATGACAATGTCCGCATCGCCTTCTTTTATTCTTTCCATCAGCTCTTTCGATGCCTTGGCGCCGATTCCTCCCGTCAGCAACGCTGTGCGGATGCCGTACGGCTCCAGCAGCGGCGATATGGAGCGGTAATGCTGCTCTGCCAGTATTTCGGTCGGCACCATCAAAGCACCCTGATACCCGCTTTTAACCGCTTTAACAAGGGCCAATACTGCAACAATGGTCTTGCCCGAGCCCACATCCCCCTGGACCAGCCTATTCATAACCCTATTGCTTTCCATGTCCCGCTCAATTTCCGAGAAAACCCTGATCTGTGCATTAGTCAGTTTAAATGGCAGGCCGGCCATAAATTTCCTGACCTCCGATCCTGCCGCAAACCGTATTCCAACCGCTTCCGAATCCGCATCGGTTTTCAGGCTGAGGAGCCCCAGCTGCAATAACAGCAGTTCCTCAAAGACCAGCCTTTCACGCGCTTTTAAAAAGTCCTCGTCACTTTCCGGATAGTGTATGTTGTTGATAGAAAACCGTATACCGGCCAGTTTGTATTGCTCCAATAACCACAGAGGCAGGATCTCCTCAAGGCTGTCGCCCGCATATTCCAGTGCGGTTCTGATGGCTGCCCGGATAGCGTTCTGGGACAGCTTGCCCGTTGCGGGATATACGGGAACGATTCTGCAGGTATTGACCGGTCCGCTCTCTCCCATCTTCTCGTACACCGGATTCACAATTTCGAATGACCTTTTCCTGGTTACACTGCCATAGAATATGTACTTTTCGCCTGGTTTAAAATATTCCTTCAGGTAGGGCTGGTTAAACCATACCGCATTGATCAGACCCGTATCATCCCTTATGCTGATACGACTCAGCAAAAGGCCCTTCCGGGGCCGTGTTTCCACCACCTTTGAAGCTACAACACCTTCAAAGGAGCACTGCTCCCCATCCTCTATCTCAGCAAGCTTCTTTAGTTTGCTTCTGTCTTCATAATCCCGCGGAAAATGCAAAATGACGTCTTCTATCGTAAATATGCCCAGCTTTTGAAACAGTGCTGCTTTTGCACTGCCAATCCCTTTCAGGTATTGCACCGGTTTTTTCAGCAAGATCGACGAAGCTTCCATCACAAATTCTTCTCCTGTATATCAAGATTCCAGCCATCACCTTTTATTGTAATATATCGTATCTTCATTTGCCACATAATATTTCAAATCACGCCCTACCAGGTGTGCTTATAAACGTGCCATATATTATTTTAAAAAGTCCTTGCGGATTTTGGAGTTTATGTGTTAAAATAGTTATTGCTTTGTGGGAATATAAGCTCCAGTTTGAAGGAGGTGTGATATAGATGGCAAAGTGCGATGTTTGCAGCAAGGATACCGTATATGGCAATAATGTCAGCCACTCGGTAAGAAGGACCAACAGATTCTGGAAGCCTAATGTAAAAAAGGTCAGAATAATTGATAACGGTACCCCAAAGTCCGTTAACGTATGCTCCAGATGCCTGCGTTCAAACAAGGTTACAAGAGCAGTATAATTTAATTTGACAAGTTATTGCTGCAGAATAGTCTGCAGCCCAATTCAGAGCGACATAAAAAAGGCGTATGAACGCTTTTTTTATGTCGCATTGATGATCTGCCTTTTACGGCGTAACTCCGGCTAAAACCAATTGGGCTCGACACCCGTGGGATAATGATGCAGGTAT
>JAEZMC010000325.1 GCA_023435805.1 Bacillota bacterium
GGCCTGGTCCAGATAATGTGCGGCTTTTGCGTAGTTTCCCGTGATGGTACCCTTGTATTCGCCCACATCAAAGCCTTCATAGTCTTCAAAATAGCTGAAGGGGTGATGACTGGAAAGTGTGATGAAAAAACCGTAAAAAGGCTTCGCGGGATCAATTTTGGGTAAAGATTGCGAGAATAAGGATTGATCGCTGAGGCCCCAGCCTATTATGTCATCCTGGATAAAATCATTGCTGCTGAAAAACCTGTCAAACCCAACGGATTTGTACATTTCCGTCCTGTTCCAGAAGCTCGGCTTGTAGGCATGGAATACATAGGAAGCATAGCCCTGCTTTTTCAGAGCTTTAGGCAGGCTTTCGTAGGTATTGGACGGGTTTCTAAAATATACGGAGCCGTCTCTGAGTGGGTACAGCGAGTTGTTCACCAGGAATTCCGCATCGGAGGTATTGCCGGTACCTACCTGATAATAGAAATTATCCAGATAGACGCTGTCATTGATAAATTTGTTTAAATTCGGCGTAATGGCCTGGCCGTTGAATTCCGCATTGATGACAAACTGCTGTATGGCTTCCATTTGAATGATGATCAGATTTTTTCCCTTGGCAATACCACGATACTGATTGTCATTGGTCTGTTTTTGTGCAAAGTAGCTGTCAATCTCTGCTTTTTCCTGGGCTTTCAGATTGTGATCCGTAAAGAAACGCTCTGTTACATGCCTTTTGATATCATAATAATGGAAATAGGTAATACCAAGCTCATTGATGACATAGTTATTATCGTAATCGTAGATATCCGGGGAAGCTTTGCCGTACGCATACTGAAACAGGCCGAAGCTGATGCAAAGTACGATGACTGCAGCCGCAAGGCGTTTGACCGGATGGAGGCGAAGAGGCTTTCCAGCCGTAAACCTGCGCAGCAAACGCAGTCCCCCGAGGAATAAAGGAAAGTCGACGGCAAAAATCAAATCCTGTATCTTGAAGAGGCTCCTGGCACTGTCGGTAACAGAGCTGACCAGACCGATCTGATACAATACGGGAATGGTAATGGCATTATAATAATATCTGAAATATAGCGTATCTGCCAGTAAAAGAAGCGTCATCAGTATATCCGTTATGCAAAGGACCAGGAGCCTTTTTTTATTGAACAGCAATAGAACAATAGCTGCCAGGATCAGCGTGGTGGCTATGGAGGCCACGAACATCCCGCTGTTGTAGACGCTGAAATAAGGTTTGTCATTAATGCTTGTGGAAAATTGAAAATAGGTGCATTTTACCAGCAAGCCTATGACAAAGACGAACCAAACCAGAATCTCTATAATTTTTGACGGATTTATTGACATCCGGATTGTTTTGGATGGTATTTCTGTATTTTCCAAATTCATCACCTGCCGTAAATTTAATGAAACAAGAATATTCAAATAATTTTAGCGCAATTCCATATAAAATACAACTGTATAAGATATAAAAAATATGGAAAAAGCATTTTGCTTCATATAAAAGTTGATACCTTATTTTAGGAGTGGTAGAATTAAAATGGACAGCCGGATAATCTGACCAAATGGTTACGCACCCTGGTGGATGTGAAATAGGCCCGAGACCCATAGATCTGCATCTGAAAGCACTCAGAAGCATGGGGGCGAAGATACATGATGCTCAAAGGGGCTTTATTTACTGTGAAGCGGATAGACTGAAAGGGTGCGATATCCAGCTCGATTACCCGAGCGTAGGCGCCACGGAAAATATTATGCTGGCATCCGTATTTGCCGAAGGCGAGACGATTATCAGAAATGCGGCCAAGGAACCCGAAATAACGGATCTGCAGAATTACCTCCAGGCAACGGGGGTACAGGTGTCGGGAGCAGGTACCAGTGCGATCAGGATCACCGGAAGCAGCCACAAACTGAGAAATGCGGAGCACACCATCATTACCGACAGGATTGTAACAGGTACATATATGACCGCGGCGGGGATAACGGGCAGTGAACTGTTATTGAAAAATGTCATACCGGAGCATTTAAGCTCCATTATTGCACTGCTGCGGGAAAGCGGATGCCGCATCAGCATAAAGGGCAGTACGATGCTGATCGTGGGGCCATCCAGACTGCGGGCCCTGGATATTGTCAGGACGCTGCCGTACCCCGGTTTTCCGACGGATATGCAGGCACAGCTGGTCGCAATGCTTACAATGGCCAGAGGCACCAGCATCATAGTCGAGACGGTTTTCGAAAATCGATACAAGCATGTGGACGAATTGCTTCGAATGGGTGCCAATATCAAGCTGGAAGGGCGAATAGCCGTCATAAAGGGTGTGAAAAAGCTCATTGGTGCAAATGTTTGCGCACGCGACCTGCGGGGAGGCGCGGCACTTGTGCTCGCGGGACTTGCGGCGGAAGGCGAAACGGTTATTTCCGATATTAAACATATCGATAGAGGATATGAGAGTATGGAGGAAAAGCTCAGCCAGGCAGGAGCTATGATTAGGCGCATCAATTAAGGCCGGATGGATGCTCAGGGGGAAATCCATGAAGTTACGCAGGATAAAGGCAGTACAGGAAACTTCAAAGAAAAATAACAAAAGGAAAAAAAGGCTTAGACGGATTCTGCTTTTCATCAGGAACATATTTATCCTTGCGCTGCTTGTGACGACGGCTGTTTATGCAGCCCAATCGCCTTTTTTCAACATTCAGGCGATTGAAGTAAAAGGTGCTGCACATTACGACCAACAGACACTGGTTGACGCATCCGGCATCATTGCAGGAGAGAACGGCTTCAGGCTTTTGTTTGAAGAACCCGGCAGGTTTTATTTCCTTCGTGTCGGATTGGCGGAAAAGGCGATTTTGGAAAGCTGTCCGTACATTAAGACTGTAAAGGCGCGTTTTATATTACCATCCAGGATATCGATCGAAGTGGAGGAGAGGCAGGCGGCGGCTGTATTGCAACTGACCGGTACAAGCCTTTTGATCGACAGGGAGGGTTATCTGCTGGAAATCAATCCGGATTTGGAGAAGTCGGACCTTCCGGTTATAAAAGGAATCAAACCGGCAACCTATAAGCCGGGTAAAAAACTGGATATTCCGGATGATGTACTGCCTGCGGTTTTCAACCTGCTGGCAGAGATTGGGGAATTGGACAGCAAGAATGAGGACAAGCTGCTGCCGAGCGTTGACTATATCGAAGCGGGCGATATGAATAATATTGGCTTTTCGCTGCAGTCAAGAGTATTGGTAAACCTCGGCGAGCCGGTTGATTTAAACTATAAATTAAATGCGGTAAGAACCATATTTAATAAGAATATTAAAAATAACGAAAGGGGTAAACTGGATTTTTCATTTGACGAAAACCCGGTGTTTACCCCGGAAAATGGAGGGTAAGCTGTATGCTGCCGATTCTTGGCATGATTATTGGGATCTTGATCGGGGTATTTTTCATTCCCGTCAATATCCCGCAGCAATATTCCACATACGTAGCTGTAGCCATCCTGGCAGCTCTGGATTCCGTGTTCGGCGGAGTTGCGGCGAACGTGCAGGGGAAGTTTGATATGAAGATATTCATATCGGGCTTTTTCGGAAATGCGCTTCTGGCAGCGGCGCTGGCTTATATTGGCGACCAGCTGGGGATACAAATTTATCTGGCGGCCATTTTTGCGTTCGGTAACAGATTGTTCCTGAATTTCGCAGTAATTCGCAGATATATATTGAATAAGTCAGTTAAAAAAGATAATATATGATTGCGCCGCAATGCGCAATCCATAGATTTGTAAGGGGGTTCTTCCGTGGGTGATTTGATTGTAAGTGTTGACATCGGAACTTCCAAGGTAAGTTGCATCATTGGAAGAGTGAATAAGAATAACCAGTTGGATATCATCGGCAGGGGAATGTCTCCGAGCAGCGGACTTAAAAAAGGTGTGATCGTTGATATCGACAGTACGGCGGCATCTATTAAAAATGCGGTTGCGGAGGCTGAATCGATTGCCAACATGAAGGTTGGTTCAGCATATGTCAATATACATGGCATGCATGTAAATGTTATAAACAATAGAAGCTGGATGGGCATTTCAAATGGAGACAGGGAAATCTCCCTTCGGGATGTGGACAATATACTGCGTGAGGTCAGGGATATCGAGTTCCCTGAGGACAGGCAGCTGATTGATGTCATACCGAGGCAGTATATCGTGGATGGCTATGATGAGATCATCGACCCTGTCGGGATGGTAGGCACCAGGCTGGAAGTGGACGCCGACATTATCGTTGGCAAGATCACTTCCGTTCAAAATATTGTTAAAAGCGTCGAGAGAGCCGGTATTCAGATTGACGGTATTGTCGCGGAAGCGTTTGCAACCGGCGAGATCTGCCTGTCAGCAGATGAACGGGACATCGGCGTCATCCTGCTGAATGTCGGCGGAGGCGTCACGGATATATCGGTATACCAGGGTAAGCGCCTGGTCTTTTACGATTCCATACCGGTGGGCGGCGACCACATTACCAGTGATATTGCCATCGGACTTCATATTGCCGGTACGGAAGCCGAAAAAATCAAAAGGCAGTATGAACTGGCGCTAACCTCCCTCATTAAGAACGATCAGGAAATATCCGTATTCGATATCAATGAAAACAAGAAGAAAAGCGTCAGAGTGTCAGAAGTGGTTGAGATCATAGAAGCCAGGGTATTCGAGATATTTTCCCTGTGCAGGCATCAGCTGGAAAAGGCGGATTCGCTTCTGAAGCCGGGCGCGGGTGTGGTCCTGACCGGCGCTGGCATTTCATACGTCGACGGGTGCAAGCAGCTCGCCCAGGAAGTATTTGACGTCCCTGTAAGAGTTGTACAGGCAGGCCAGCAGCAGGGAGTATCAAAGCCTGAGTTTGTTACTGCTGCGGGTATGATACGGTATATTGCCAATATCAGAAAGGGAGGCAGCTTGGCCAGTGAGGTCAAGCTGAAAAAACCAGTGAATCCCCAACAGCGAGAATCGGTCTTTGACAGGCTGGTACGGTTTTTTAAAGAAATATTCTGAGGGATCGTGCAGCCTTCGCATATTGAATTTTTTGTTAAAACTAATCTTGCTTTAATGTATGGAATAAGATATTATTTAAGTAATGCCAAACCAATGACAAAGGGGGATTCATTTTGCTGGAGTTTGATATAGATATGGAACAATTTGCCCAGATTAAGGTCATAGGCGTCGGCGGTGGAGGCAATAATGCCGTCAACAGAATGATATCAGCAGGACTTCGCGGAGTAGAATTCATAGCCATCAATACAGATAAACAAGCGCTTTTTCTATCCAAAGCAAACACAAAAATACAAATATGGGACAAGCTTACCAAAGGGCTTGGCGCCGGGGCTAATCCTGAAATCGGCGAACGCGCCGCAAATGAAAGCAAGGATGAAATCGCACAGGCTGTAAAGGGTGCCGATATGGTATTCGTTACAGCGGGAATGGGCGGTGGAACCGGTACCGGTGCGGCGCCTGTTGTTGCGCAGATTGCAAAGGAAATGGGAATACTGACTGTGGGTGTTGTCACAAAACCGTTCATGTTTGAAGGCCGCAAGAGGATGCAGTACGCTGAAAACGGCATTGAAAACCTGAAAGGGGTAGTCGATACACTCGTTACGATACCCAATGACCGGCTTTTGCAGGTAGCTGAAAAGAAGACTTCTATTATCGATGCGTTCAGAATGGCGGATGATGTGCTGCGGCAGGGTGTTCAGGGTATTTCCGACCTGATTGCGGTACCCGGATTGATCAACCTGGACTTTGCCGACGTCAAGACCATTATGCTGAACACCGGACTTGCCCATATGGGCATAGGCAGGGCCGCCGGCGACGGAAGGGCGGAGGAAGCGGCAAAGCAGGCCATACAAAGCCCGCTGCTGGAGACTTCCATTGAAGGTGCCAGAGGCGTACTTCTTAATATTACGGGCGGCGCCGATCTGGGTCTCTTTGAAGTCAATCTTGCTGCCGAACTGGTTCAGAAGTCGGCCGATCCGGACGCCAATATCATTGTTGGTGCGGTTATTGACGAAAGCCTCAAGGATGAGATGCTGATCACTGTCATTGCAACCGGCTTTGAAAAAGGCCCCGTCATCAGGAAAATCGATAAGGTTATAGAGAAAACGCCGGCTAAACCGGAGACTCCTGTTGTAAAGCGTCACGCATCAAGCGAGGTATCCGAGGACGAGCTGGAGATACCTACATTCCTCAGAAAGAACAGATTTAAATAATTTATTAAAATAGAGTGAAAGCCGGGTGTTGAAGCAGGAGCTTCAGCCACGGTTTTTTTGTGTGCAGCTTCGGCAAACACGTTCGCAGTCCCTGTACAGGTGAGGGCGGACTGCAATACGAGTGTCTGTCTGCCATCTATTTATTTTGTCGTATACTTCCCTTATTTCTACAATACGAACCGACATAAAAATCAGCTCCGATAAAATATAATTTGAATGTAGTACATACCAGAATGATAAAAAAGCCCGTATTTTTTCATCATTTCCGAATCATAAAAGTACAGGCATATGAATATATGTAAAATAGGGGATGTCTGGCTTGCCAGCGTTGTGGGGTAAAACCGGTGGAAATTTATCTGGATATTATTATCCTTGAAAATATTGTCATCAATTATTTAATATTACTGGTAACGTCTAAATTTTCCAAAAACAAGGCGAGCAATCTGCGCCTGCTGCTTGGCGCTCTGCTTGGTTCGGCCTATCTTGTTTTAATGATACTTCTGCCCGAGATGAAGATTTATACAACGGTACTGTCCAAGCTGCTTCTGTCGGTTGCCATGGTTGCTGTAACCTTCAGCTTCAGTAAAATTTCCGCTTTTTTCAAGACAATGGTGATCTTTTATGCGTGCACCTTTTTATTTGCAGGCGCGGGATTTGCGTTTCTGTTTTTCAGGCAGGGCGGTGGCGTGGTTCGTAACGGAGTCGTCCTATCCCCGTTGTCCTTTCTGAATACAAAATGGTCCGAGCTGCTGCTGGCGCTTGCTGTTACCTTTATCATCCTGAGGGTCGTGTGGGATGTGATCCAAAACAGATTTCTTCGGGAAAAAGTACTGGTCAGGCTATGCATCGCTTTTGACAGAAAGGCCATAGAGCTTTTTGCTTTGGTGGATACCGGCAACTCGCTGCATGACCCGCTCACCAATATGCCGGTTGTAGTAGTTGAATTCAACGCAATTAAAGAGCTGCTGCCGGAGGACATCAGAAGTATTTTTGAAAAGGATTCTGAAAATGATTTAAATACGGTTACCACCACCATCTCCTGTTCTGCCTGGTTTTCCAGGTTCAGACTGATCCCGTTCACCTCACTTGGCAGAGAAAACGGTATGCTGATCGGCTTCAAGCCGGATTATATAGAAATCGGAAACGAAAAAGAGAAGAAAGGAGTAAGCGATGTGATCGTAGGCATATACAACAGAGCTTTATCAAGAAATGAGCAGTACAGGGCTTTGCTTAACCCCGAACTGATGTAGGGTACATTATAACAGCGAAAGGAGATTTTCAATGGGCATTTTTAAAAGGTTGAAGTTGTATTTCAGAATCCGTTATCTGAAGCTGTTGAACAGGTTTCAAGCAGGCAGGGGCTATCCGGTCCATTATATAGGCGGGAGCGAAGCGCTGCCGCCTCCACTCAGCCTGGATGAGGAAAATTATCTGCTGGCAAAACTGGAAGCCCAGGACTACGGCGTGAAAAGCATTCTTATCGAACGCAACCTGAGGCTGGTTGTATATATTGCAAGAAAATTCGAGAATACCGGGGTCGGAGTGGAGGATCTCGTTTCCATAGGTTCCATTGGTCTGATCAAGGCCATCAACACCTTCAACCCTTCAAAGAATATCAAGCTGGCCACCTATGCGTCCAGATGCATAGAAAATGAGATTTTGATGTATCTGAGACGGAATAACAAGGTTAAAACGGAAATCTCCATTGATGAGCCGCTGAATATCGACTGGGATGGGAACGAGC
>JAEZMC010000377.1 GCA_023435805.1 Bacillota bacterium
TTCAGCCTGGACAGTCAGCTATATACCATTACCACCGACTCGGATGTGTATGCCGCCTCCGTTTCATATCTGCCGACGGCGTCTGCAGCAGCTGCTGTCAGTGATGCACCTGCTGTTGCCGATACCGCGGCCGCTACATTGGCAACCCCCGCAGCTGTAGCTGCGCAGCAGCCTTCAAGTACGGTATCGACACCATCTGCCATTATCAAGCTGCCGGAAACCACTGCTCCGCAGAAAACCCAGCTCGGCGGAAAGAAGGTCATTTCCGCATCGGGCGTCAAATCTCTTGCCGCCACCAACAACAAAATAAGCATTGTCGGCGCGGACGGCGTGATAAAAACTGCCACGCTTGTACCCGAAACCTATACCTTTACCGGAAAAGGCTGGGGCCACGCGGTGGGCATGAGCCAGGAAGGTGCGATCGGTATGGGGAAGGCCGGCATATCCTATGAACAGATCCTGACCCATTATTTTCAAGGTACCAAAATCGAGCAGGACAAATAAGCAACGGGACAGGATTCGCCATTTTTCGCGTTCATTCCTGCGATTAGTCTTGTAAAATCTGCATTCTTCATGTATGATTTCTTTTATGATGGAAATAACTGAATCTAGTACGTTACAGGCGGAATGGTTCTTCTGCCTGATGAACGTACGGGAGAGAAGCAGCAGGGAGACCAATGAAATCCAGTGACTTTTATTATGAATTACCACAGGAGCTGATTGCACAGGAGCCTCTTGCCCAGAGAAGCAGCTCAAGGCTGCTTGTGCTGGACAGGCGTCATGGAAGCATGGAGCACAGGGTGTTCGGCAATCTGCCCGAGTATCTGCAAAAAGGAGACTGTCTGGTGCTGAACGATACCAGGGTCATTCCGGCCAGATTGCTTGGCGCACGTTCCGATACGGGAGGCAAGATCGAATTTGTCCTGTTAAAAAATATTGAAGGCGATATCTGGGAAGTGATCCTCAAGCCCGGGAAGAGAGCCAGGCCGGGCGCCCGGTTTAGCTTTGGCGGCGGAGAACTGCATGCTGAAGTCATTGAAGTGGTGGAAGGCGGAAACAGGCTGGTCCGGTTTGAGTATGAGGGGATATTCCAGGAAATACTGGACAGGGTCGGAATCATGCCGCTGCCACCCTATATCACACGGAAGCTGGAGGATGCGGAACGATACCAGACGGTATATTCAAAATACAGAGGTTCGGCAGCCGCACCGACTGCCGGTTTGCATTTCACTCCGGCGCTGCTGGACGAGCTGGACAGGAGCGGGATCAGGCTGGTATACCTGACATTGCATGTGGGTCTGGGAACCTTCAGGCCGGTCAAGGTGGAGGATGTGGAAAAGCATGTAATGCATTCGGAATTTTATTCGCTGGATGCTTCTGCTGCGCAAGCCATTAATCAGACGCGGGCAGCCGGGGGAAGAGTGATTGCCGTCGGAACGACAAGCTGCCGTGTGCTTGAAACAGTCGGTGATGAAAATGGACAGGTTGAGCCGGCTGAAGGCTGGACGGATATTTTTATTTATCCCGGCTACCGATTTAAGGTTGTTGACGCGCTTATCACGAATTTCCATCTGCCGGAGTCAACGCTGATCATGCTGGTGAGTGCGTTTGCCGGCAGGGATAACATACTGGAGGCTTACCGGACTGCAGTGGAGTTAAAGTACAGATTCTTCAGCTTTGGTGACGCAATGCTGATAAAATAGGGGAGAATGATGGCTGCTTTACGATACGAATTTATTAAGAAATGCAAACAGACCGGTGCGAGGCTGGGAAGGGTACATACACCTCACGGCTCTTTCGATACGCCGGCATTTATGCCTGTCGGGACACAGGCGACGGTAAAGGGAATGTCGCCTGATGAACTGAAGGAGATTGATGCGCAGATCATTTTGAGCAATACCTACCATTTATATATGCGTCCCGGCAATGAGCTGATCCGGGAGGCCGGAGGACTTCACAAATTTATGAACTGGGACAGGCCGATTCTTACAGACAGCGGCGGCTTCCAGGTTTTCAGCCTCAGTGACCTGCGAAACATCAAAGAGGAGGGTGTAACCTTCAAATCCCATATTGACGGTTCCAGGCATATGTTTACACCCGAGCTGGCAATAAAAATACAAAACGACCTGGGCTCCGATATCATCATGTCCTTTGATGAATGCATCCCCTATCCGTGCGATTACGAATATGCCAAAAAGTCGCTTGAAAGAACCACCAGATGGGCGGCAAGATGCAAGGAGGCCCATAAGAATACCGACAGGCAGGCTTTATTCGGCATTGTACAGGGCGGCGTATTTCCCGACTTGAGGGAACAAAGCGCAAAAGAACTGATGCAGCTGGATTTCCCGGGTTATTCCATTGGCGGCCTGAGCGTAGGCGAGCCTGCGGAGGATATGTATAAAATGTTGGAATGCACCGTTCCGCTGCTGCCCGAGGACAGACCAAGATATCTGATGGGCGTTGGAAGCCCTGATTACCTGATTGAAGGAGCCATACGCGGAGTTGACATGTTCGACTGCGTGCTGCCCACCCGTATAGGCCGGAATGGCACGGTCATGACCGCAAGAGGCAAAATCATAGCAAGGGATGCCAAATATGCGCGGGATTTCGGCCCGCTGGATCCGGACTGCGACTGCTATGTATGCCGGAATTTTTCCAGAGCGTACATCAGGCATCTGTTGAAAGCACAGGAGGTATTGGGCATACGGCTGACCACATGGCACAACTTAAGATTCCTTTTGGACTTGATGAAAAAGGTGAGACAAGCTATAATGGAAGATAGGCTGGGTGATTTTAGAAATGAATTCTTCAGCGCTTATGGGTATAAGCTATAGATCGTGATTATTAAGGCTGACATAGCCTATAATAAAATAAACAAATCATGGACGGAGGAAAATTATGGAAGCTGGACAAAGCGGTGGCCTCTTGTTGACAGTCGGCTACCTTGTGTTTTTCATTGCAATTATGTATTTGCTGATATTCCTGCCTCAAAAGAGAAGGGACAAAAAAGCAAAGCAGATGCTGGAAGCGCTTCAGGTAGGGCATTCCATCATAACCATCGGTGGAATTTCCGGCAAGGTCATCAATATCAAGGATGACGAAATAACGATTGAAACCGGCGTTGAAAAGGCCAAGATCAATCTGAAGAAATGGGCCGTTAAAGAGGTAATTAAACCGGTCGAATCATAAAAAGGCGCTATGAGCGCTTTTTTACGATTTGTTTTATGTTCTAATCCACCCCGTGCTGTAATATGAATATTGTATATGGGTTGCAAAATGCTCCCGGGCAAGTATTTTACAGAATATTCGCATCAGGGAGCAGTGACCGGATCAGTATAAAATCTGCTGTTCCGGTTCATTTTTGCAGGATCGGTATAAAACAGTACAGGAGGTGGCTGTATGCCCGTGATATCGAATCAGAACGTCAAGGCTGCAGTGAATGAAAGTCTGAGCCCGATTTCCGTATTGAAAGGGATACTTGCAGCATACATCATTACCATTCCGGCATTTATGCTGTTTGCATTGATTCTGTCTAATACGGATTTCCCACATAGACTGATCACACCCGCAGTGGTTGTCACAACGATTGTAAGCGTATTGACAGCAGGCTCGGTATCAACCAAAGGCATAAGGAACAAGGGATGGCTCAACGGAAGTATGGTGGGCCTGATCTATATGATGTTGCTGTATATTTTCAGCAGCCTGATATTCAAGAACTTTACCATTGACAAGTATGTGGTCACCATGACTGTGATCGGCATCCTGACAGGGGCCATCGGCGGCATAATAGGCATTAATGTCAAAAAAAGCTCGAAATACAGGCATGTGGGCTGAAAAGCATGAAATGCAGGTCACGGCAGGACAACATATTGGGATGCCAGGATGGAAGAATAAAAAAATGCTGTGTACCTTTTCAACGATAGTGCATTATGGTATAATTATCAACGCGAATAACGGATAGTTGACAAGTCCGTGTCATAAGACATAGCTGGGAGGGATACATATGAAGCACATAAAGACAATAAACAGCGCGGCGCTAAGGAAGGATCTCAAAAATTCCGGCTGCGGCGAGTGCCAGACTTCATGTCAGTCGGCCTGCAAAACAAGCTGCACCGTGGCAAACCAGAAATGTGAAAAGAGATAATTGGCATAGAAAGTCGATGCATGATAGCGGGGGGCCTGGTGCCCCTCGCTGTTTGTGTTGCACAGGGATGTTTCTGCAAGTTCCGCTGCCCGGAGACATCTTATATCGGTATATATATAATGAACAAACAGGGAGAAAATGAATGATTCATAAATTCAGGATGCACGATACAAATATCGTGCTGGATGTAAACAGCGGTGCTGTGCATGTGCTGGATGACCTGGCATACGAGCTGCTGGAGCATATGGAAGATGGAGAAGAGAGTGCGTTAAGGCTTTTATCGGATCAATACGGCAGGGAAGCCGTAAAGGAAGCCCTGGAAGAACTGGAGGAATTAAAAGCCAACGGGCAGCTCTTCTCCGAGGATATATTCGAGAGCTATCTGACAGAACATACGGCGGAACAAACCCGGAAACCGGTGGTCAAGGCACTGTGCCTGCATATAGCCCACGACTGTAACCTCCGGTGCAGATACTGCTTTGCCGCGACAGGCGATTTTGGGACAAGCAGGACACTGATGTCCGTGGAAACCGGAAAAAGGGCCATTGATTTTTTGATTGAGCAATCCGGTTCCAGGCGCAATCTTGAGGTGGATTTCTTCGGCGGAGAACCGCTGCTTAATTTTGAAACCGTTCGGGAAATTGTGTTTTACGCACTGGAAAGAAGCGGGGAGACCGGCAAAAACTTCAGATTTACACTGACCACCAACGCAGTTCTATTGAAGGAAGAGCACAAGGAGTTTATCAACAAATATATCGGGAACATCGTACTGAGCATCGACGGGAGGCCGGAGGTCAACGACAGCATGCGTTTCAGGGTTGACGGCAGAGGCACCTACGGCGATATTCTTCCCAAAATAAAGGATATGGCGGAATCCCGGGGACAGGACGGCTACTATGTAAGGGGTACCTTTACACGGGAGAACCTGGATTTTTCACAGGACGTGCTGCACCTTGCGGATCTCGGCTTCAAGCAGATTTCAGTCGAGCCGGTGGTTGCCGCCAAGGACACCGGCTTTGACATCAGGCAGGAAGACCTTCAGCAACTGTACGACGAATACGAACGATTAGCCTTGGAATATGTCAACCGGTACAAGGCAGCACAGGGGTTTAATTTTTTCCATTTCATGCTGGACCTCGAACAGGGACCTTGTGTGGTAAAAAGGCTGAAGGGCTGCGGGTCGGGCCATGAGTACCTTGCGGTGACACCGGAGGGCGATTTGTACCCCTGCCACCAATTTGTCGGTATGGAAGAATTTAAAATGGGCAATGTTCATGATGGGAACGAGCCGGATGGTGAAATCCGCGGCATGTTTGTCCGGCAAACCATTTATACAAAGCCGGACTGCAAGGCTTGCTGGGCAAAATTCTTCTGCAGCGGAGGCTGCGCCGCCAATGCATGGCAGTTCAACAACTGTCTCGACAAACCTTATACCATCGGCTGCGAGCTTGAACGAAAAAGGGTGGAATGCGCACTGTGGGCAAAGGTCATGGAACTGACAGAAAGCTAGAAAAGGGTGGTCCATATGATTACGGTTCAGGATATCAAACAGAGCGAAGAAGTCAGAACGTTTTTATCAATTGCTGAAAAGCAAATGCAGGTACTGGGCTATACGGAGCATTCCTTCAGGCATGTATCACTGGTGTCCGAGACGGCCGGAAAGATACTGCAAAACCTGGGGCATCCTGCCAGAGAGGTTGAGCTTACCCGGATTGCAGGCTTTCTGCACGATATCGGAAATGCGGTGAACCGGACGGACCATGCGCACTCGGGCGCCATACTGGCCTATCAAATGCTTACAAGAATGGGTATGGATTGTACCGAAGCAGCTCAAATCATGCTGGCCATCGGAAATCACGATGAAAGAACCGGGACGGCAGTCAGCAGCATTTCCGCCGCACTCATACTGGCGGATAAATCCGATGTGCATCGAAGCCGTGTCAGGAATACGGATTTTGCCACCTTTGACATACACGACAGGGTCAATTACGCGGTGGAAAAATCCGTTATAACGGTTGACAGGGAGGAGAAAACAGCCGATCTGGTGCTTCAGATCGATACCACCATCTGCCCGGTCATGGATTACTTTGAAATATTTTTAACCAGGATGACAATGAACAGGAGAGCCGCAGCATTTTTAGGGCTTCATTTCCAATTGCTGATAAATGGATCCAAGCTCATATAAACAGCTTTTTACAGCTTCACCAGGCTAAAACCTGCTTTTTTCCAGACCCGGAAAGGACCTTGTACTGTTCCTAAAACATCCATTTTGCAGGGTTTAATAAGTATTGACTCGCTTGTACGATAGATATATAATAACTTCATGCGGTTACGTTTAAAAGGGGGATTTTTACAGATGAGAGGAAACCATGGATTGAAATTTTTCCTTGTTATTGCCGTGATTGCCGCGTTAACCTATATTGCGTTCGCAGGCAATTTTTTTGGCATCAGGATTCCTGGCGCATTTGATATCGTACCGGGTATTGATATCAACGGGGGAATAGATGCAATGCTGTATGCCGTTAAACAAGACGGTGGAAAGCCGACGCAGAAAGAGCTTGACACTGCAAAGATCATTATCGGCAAAAGGCTTGATAAAGAAGGAATATTTGACAGAGAAATTACTACGGATGTGGCCAGCGGAAGAATCGTATTGAGAATTCCATGGGCCGCCGGTGAGACGGAGTTTAATCCGGACAAAACGCTTGCCAAAATTGGTGAAACCGCTTTATTGACCTTCCAGGAGGTTGATTCAACCCAGACGGATGAAAACGGGGATCCCAAACCGACTGGAAAGATCATACTGCAGGGTACGGATGTTGTGGATGCGGTTCCCCAGTCGAATACGGAAAGCGGCGGAATGCAGGTATCATTAACATTAAGCTCTGAAGGTAAGAAAAAATTTGCTGAAGCCACCGGCAGACTGATTGGGCAGCCGATCGCCATTTTCATGGATGATCAGTTTATTTCAGCGCCAGTTGTGCAGGCGCATATTACCAATGGTGATGCCAGAATCACGCTCGGCTCCTCGAGAGATGATGCCGCCGTGAAGGAAGCGAAGGAGCTGGCGGATACAATCAGAGCAGGCTCACTGCCTTTCAAGCTGGAGGCAAAGCAGGTGAACGCCATCAGCCCCATGCTCGGCAAAGGCGCTCTGGATGTTACAATTAAGGCATTCGTTGTAGCATTCATACTGGTCTGCACATTTATGATTTTTTACTACAGACTCCCCGGAGTACTGGCAAGCGTCGCATTGCTGGCGCACACCGTACTGCAGCTGCTGGCCATATCCTGGCTGGGAATGACAGTTACGCTTCCCGGTCTGGCCGGTATCGTTCTGTCAGTCGGTATGGGTGTGGATGCAAACGTTATTATATTTGAAAGAATCAAAGAAGAGCTTCGAAGCGGCAAGACCTTGCGAGGCGGCCTGGATATCGGGTTCAAGCGCGCATTTGTGGCCATAGTCGATTCCAATGTAACGATGCTGATCGCAGCAGTTGTTTTGATGATTTTCGGTACAGGCCCGATGGTTTCATTTGCATATACGCTGATCGTCGGTGTCATCCTCAGCTTCTTTACTGCAGTTACGCTTACCAGAACAATGCTCAGAGCAGTCACGGAGATGGATATACTCAAGAATCACTGGCTGTACGGGGTTAAAGACGGGGGGGCAAAAGCATGATAGACTTAATGGGTAAAAAGTATTATATGTTTGCATTGTCCGGAATTATACTTTTGGCCGGTATCATAGGCCTGATTGTAAACGGCGTGCAGCTGGACATTCAATTCCAGGGCGGTACGATCATGCAGATCGAAATGCCCGATGAATCGTACAGTACGGATAAGGCAGAAGAGATCGTCATGAAAACGATCAATAAGAAGGCGACCATACAGAAATCTTCGACCTATAATGCGGAAAATACGGATGAGAAGTTATATCTCATGGTGTTGAACATTGCCAGCCAGAATACGTTGAATGATGTGGAGCGCAAAACGGTTATCGATGCCTTGAAGACAGAATTCAACATCAAAGAAGACGCACAGGTAACAGTAAACAGCGTTGAGCCCTTTATCGGGGATGAGATTAAAACGAAATCCATTTACGCCATATTCTGGTCCTCACTGATCATCATACTCTATGTATGGTGGAGATTCAAGATCATGCATGGCCTTTCGGCGGGTGTAATGGCGGTAGTTGCGCTGTTTCACGATATTATGGTCATGTGTACGGTATATTTCATTTTCAAAATACCGCTCAATGACTCCTTTGTGGCGGCGGTGCTTACCATTATTGGTTATTCCATGAATGACACGGTCGTAATTTACGACAGGATCAGAGACAATACCAGACTGTACAGGAAGATGCCGGTAGGAGAACTCGTAAACAAGAGTGTTGTGCAGTCTCTGAGCAGATCCATCAACACCTCCATAACAGTAATTATTTGTATATTGTCCTTGCTCATTTTCTCATTCGCATACAATATTCAGTCTGTTATCGAGTTTACCTTACCGCTGGCCGTTGGTATTATTAGCGGCGTATACTCTACAATATTCGTAGCAAGCCCGCTGTACATGCTATGGCAGGAAAGAGGCCTTCGCAAGAAAATATCCGGCAAGCCTGCAAAAGCCTGATGGCCTGCTTCGAAAGCCGGATTGGAAAATGAATTGAATAGATAGCCATTTTACGGGCCGGTACTTTTGTACCGGCTCTTTTTATATGAAAACATTCATTGGGGGAAGGTTTGCGTATTAAACAGATAGATGGTAAAATATGATAATGAAGCTCGACAAATGGACGGAGCTTTGCTGTTTGCAGGAAGAAATTAGCGTGGGGATGTAAGAAATGGTCGCATCGGGATGCATAGGGACGCATAGGGACGCATCCGGTCGTATCGGGACGCATGACCTAATTTTTTAGAATCCGGGTTGAAGGCGGACTGAAACGATGCTGCAATACATATTGTACGGAGGGAATGGTCATGATGAAGGATAAAATGGAGGCAGGAGAACATGTGGTAGAATTCCAGCACATAACCGGACAAGACAAGCTGCAGGAAGTCAAACAGCTTTTAACGGAGTATGC
>JAEZMC010000396.1 GCA_023435805.1 Bacillota bacterium
GGCAATATATTCCCTATGAATTCCTTGCCGTCTATAATAAGCTTTTTCACACCCTTTGAGACATGCTGAGGATTCTTCACTTCAATTTTATAGATAGCTCCTCTGAAATGCCTGGTAACACTGAAGCCATCCCAGTCCTTCGGAATGCATGGGTCGACGGCAAGCCCCTGGTAGTCCGGCTTGATGCCCAGAATCCACTGGGAAATGGCTGCAAAATTCCAGGCCGCGGTACCGGTCAGCCAGGAATTCTTCGCTTCTCCATGTCTGCCAGCATCTTTACCGGCAATCATCTGGGAATACACGTACGGCTCCATTCTGTGGATGTCGCTGATCTCCTCCCGGTAAGACGGTGCAATCTTCGAGTAGCATTCAAAGGCCTTGTCACCTCTGCCCAGCACCGTTTCGGCGGCCATGATCCAGGGGTTGTTGTGGCAGAAGATGCCTGCGTTTTCCTTATATCCCGGCGGATAGGAGGAAATTTCGCCAAGCTCAACATGATACCGGGTATAGGCAGGATTCAGTAAAACCATGCCGTGCGGCGTATCAAGATATTTCCAGGCTGAATCCAGAGCTTTACAGGCTTCGCCGGATTCCAGACCGATGGCTGCCATGACACAGAAGCCCTGGGTTTCGATGAATATCTTTCCTTCTTCATTCTCATGGCTGCCGACCTTGCTGCCGAAATCGTCATACGCCCGCAGGAACCATTCACCGTCATATCCGTATTTCAATACGGTGTCCTTCATGGCCTGTATATGTTTTCTGGCGGCTTTTGCATCATCATACAGCCCGATCTGCTCGCATATTTTTACAAATTCATGGCCGATAAATACAAACATACCTGCAATCAACACCGATTCGGCCACTTTTCCATCCTTGCTCGTCGTCGTCTGGTACGACTCGTCTGGTACGGTCGAAAAGCAGTTCAGATTCAGGCAGTCGTTCCAGTCCGCCCTGCCGATCAAAGGAAGCCCGTGAGGTCCGAGGTTGTTGACCACATGGTAGAAGGATCTCCGAAGGTGTTCAAACAGGTTCTGCGACTTTGACGGATCATTGTCAAACGGTACCTGTTCCTCCAATATATTGACGTCACCGGTTTCTTTGATATACTGTGCGGTAGACAGTATGAGCCAAAGCGGATCATCGTTAAAATTGCCGCCAATCTCATTGTTTCCTTTTTTGGTCAACGGCTGGTATTGATGGTAGGCACCGCCGTCCTCCAGCTGTGTTGCAGCCAGATCCAGTATTCTCTCCTTTGCCCTGTACGGAATCTGGTGCACAAAGCCGATGATATCCTGGTTGGAATCCCTGAAGCCCATTCCGCGGCCGATGCCGGACTCGAAATAGGAAGCGCTTCTGGACATATTGAAGGTGATCATGCACTGATATTGATTCCAGATGTTCACCATGCGGTCCAGCTTTTCATCATGGCTTTTTATGCTGTATTTCGAAAGCAGCCCGCTCCAGTAATCCTTCAGCTCCGTATAGGCATCCTCCACCTGCTGAACGGTGGAAAATCTTGCTATCATTTCCTTCGCCTTTTTCTTGTTAATGATTCCGGGTGCTTCCCATTTCTCGTTTTCCAGGTTTTCCACATAACCAAGCAGGAATACGAATTCTCTTTGTTCACCTCCATTGAGCATCAGGTCGATGCTGTGAGAGGCAATCGGTGACCAGCCGTCCGCCATGGAATTTCCCGATTTGCCTGCCGCAACGGCTTTGGGTGAATCAAAACCGTTGTACTGTCCGATAAAGGTATTCCGATCCGTATCAAAGCCTGCCACATCTGCGTTTACCGAATAGAACGCATAATGGTTTCTTCTTTCACGGTATTCGGTTTTATGGTAAATGACGTTATTTTCCAGTTCAATTTCTCCAGTGTTAAAATTCCTCTGAAAATTTGTCATGTCATCGTACGCATTCCAGAGACACCATTCCATAAATGAAAACAGTGTAATTTTTTTAGGCTGTCTGCCGGTATTTTTTATTCTAACCTTCTGTATCTCTCCATTGAAATTCTGCGGAACAAAAATCAATACTTCCGCACCGATTCCGCCTCTTTCGCCATATATACGGGTATATCCCAACCCATGGCGGCATTCGTACCTGTCCAGAGCCCTCTTCACCGGCGCCCATCCGGGTGACCAGAAATCACCGCTTTCATCACGGATATAAAAATACCTTCCTCCGTTATCCACAGGCACATTATTGTATCTGTATCTTGTAATCCGCCTCAGCCTTGCATCCTTATAAAAGCTGTAGCCCCCGGCGGTGTTGGAGATGAGGGAGAAAAACTCCTGTGTCCCGGAATAGTTGATCCATGGGCTTGGTGTTTCGGGAGTGGTTATAACATATTCCCTGTTTGCATCATCAAAATATCCGTATTTCATATAAACCTCCAATGTACTAATATATGCCGTAAGTATGCCAATGTTTAGTACGGTCCGTTTTCCAGGCCTGGAGGAATAACTTCCCGTATGCGTACAGGGGCGGGACCTGCATCCCACCCCTGCACTATCCGGGCTACCCACCCGGCGTATCAATCGCCGATTTTACTTTTTGTTCTTCAGGAATTCATCATACTGAGTCTGCATAGCTGCCAGCACTTCATCCACCTTGGCCGCCTTCAGTTCGTCGGTCATCTTCTTGACAGTGGGATCCGTATCTACAGCGCCTGTGAACAACTGCTTGTAGTATGTCTGAACAACCTGCTTGCATGCAG
>JAEZMC010000407.1 GCA_023435805.1 Bacillota bacterium
GCTATATGGGTCGGAGCAGGTGGTGATGCCGTACAATGTATGGTAGACGCATTTACCTTCTCCTTAGGCGGAAAGATCGTAGATGATTCGGGCAAAAAAGCTGAACTTAACAGTGATGCCGGTATAAAAGCACTGGAGTTTTGGAAGGCATGCGGGGAAATAAGCCCTCCGGGAACAGTTGGCAGGACAGAGGAAGATTCCTTCAAGCTGTTTACCTCAGGACAGGTAGCGATGTTTTTCTATGGTGAATGGGGACAGGATACTATAAACAGCAGAGCTCCGGATATGGATTATGGTATGGCGCTGCTCCCGGCATCCGCAACCGGCCAGTCAATCGGTACCTTTGGCGGGTTCAATATCGGAATTAATGAAAAAAGCGAAAACAAAGACCTTGCGTGGAAATTTATAGAATATGCTACAAGTAAGGATGTTAACAAGGATATAACCATGCTTACACCAGCTCATAAAGAAGCTGCGAAGGAATATTTGAAGCAAAGGCGCAAATTTGACGATGTCATCTACCAGCAGTTGACGACGGCATCCTATAGACCATCTGTACCCAACTATCCTGAAATCGCCGAGATACAGAGGATTGCAACGCAAAAGGCCCTTTTAGGAGAGGCGAGCGTCAAGGATGCTCTGGATGAAGCCGCAAAAGATATTGATGGATTATTGAACAAGTAAAACAAAGAGGGATGACAGGCAGGATTTTTACCTGCCTGTTATCCTGATTCGTGACATTCTGCTGCAGAGGATTTTGACGAAAACGTCGGGGGGCTGCTGCCCTGGATTTAGATCTTATATCTTTTGGGTAACGAAGGAGTGCAAAGTTAGTGCCTGAATCTATGAAAAGTCTTGGTGTTAAGATCCATTTAAAAATAAACAAATATGGTAGAAATATGGACTCCCCGCTTTTGGGAATCTTGTTCACAGCTCCGGATATTTTGCTTATTATCGTTCTCTTGTTTATTCCCATGGTAAATTCTATTTATCTGTCTATGATCGATACCTCGCTTACGAACCCAGCTCCGAAATTTATCGGTCTGAACGGCTATGTAAAGCTCTTCAGCAACAAAAACACGTTTAAGGTATTATTGAATTCATTTTCATGGACTTTATTGGTATCGTCTTTTCAGTTTATTGTAGGGCTGGCATCAGCCTTGGTTTTAAATCATGATTTCCGTGGCCGTACTTTCGTGAGAAGCATTGTTGTGATGCCGTGGGTTCTGCCCGGCGTTGTTGCGGCTATGGGGTGGAGATTGTTTTATGATGCACAGCTCGGCTTTTTAAATAATTTTCTGATGAGGATGGGTATTTTGAACGAGTATGTCGATTGGCTCGGTACGCCCAAACTGGCCATGTCTGCCGTAATCGTCACCGCCATATGGAAGGGCTTCGGCTTCTCCATGCTAATGTACCTTGCTGCTCTTCAGACTGTTCCCATAGATCATTATGAAGCGGCGAGAATTGACGGTGCCAATGCTATACAACAGTTTTTCCATATCACCATACCCGGAATCAGCGGGGTAATAAGAACAACACTTTTACTCACATGCATATGGACCTTCAATTATTTTGAAATCATTTATGTTATGACAGGGGGAGGTCCTATACGGTCAACGCATATAGCTCCGACATTTATTTATGAACTGGCTTTCAGAAATTTCAATCTCGGAGAGGCATCCAGATTTGCTGTGCTGAGCTTTATCCTCGTCAGTATCGTGAGTATTGTCTATATCCGGGAATTAAAGAAGCGGGAAGTTTTCTAGGAGAAAGGGGTTACATTTTTGAAAAATCACAAAGTAATTGGTAAAGTGCTGTTGGCGTTCTCATTAATCGTGCTGTTGGGCTTCATACTTTTTCCTCTTTTTCAGATGCTGTCAACTTCTTTTAAAGGGCCGAAGGAGCAGTTTGCAATACCGGTCAATTTCATACCGAGAGATTTTACAATCGACAATTATATCCAGGCTGTGAGGTATAAGGCATTTATCGGATACTTCACCAACAGCTTTGTCGTATCACTGGTGACTACGGTTCTGGCAGTGATAATTGCGCTTTTTGGTGCATATGGCTTTACCCGTACGGAATTCCCCGGCAGAAGATTTTGCCTGACCCTGGTGCTGTTCAGCCAGATGTTTTGCCTTGCAGCGATTGTTATACCGATATACCGCACACTGGGAAAGCTAAATATGATCAATACCTATCAGGGTCTGATCATAGGCTATCTTACCTTTAGCGTACCGGTTGCGGTATGGTTGTTCAGGAGCTTTATGCTCGGTATACCAAGAGCCTTGGAAGAAGCGGCCTTGACGGAGGGTGCAACGAAGCTCAGTGCCTTCTGGAAGGTGGTGTTTCCGCTGTTGAAGCCTGCGGTTGGCGCAGTAGGTGCGTATGTATTCTTCCTGACCTGGCAGGAATTCCTGTTTGCGTTGATTATTATGACCGATAAGGAGCATAGGACTCTTCCGGTGGGTATTATGGATTTTGTGGGACAGTATGAAACAAATTGGGGAAATCTTATGGCGGCATCTGTTCTTCTCGCACTACCTGTATTTTTCATGTTCATGTTGATACAACGCCAGTTGATTGCCGGCTTGACCGAAGGAGCTGTGAAAAGCTGAGGCAAAGTCGAATGACCATACATTGTGAAAGGGGAGATTTAAATGAAAATGACATCAAAGCAAAGGCTGCTGGCAGCCATTGAAAGGAAGGTCCCCGACCGGCTTCCTGTTACAACGCATCACGTAATGCCATACTTTTTGAGCAAGCATATGAATGGGGCTACAAACGACGAGTTCTTTGATTATTTCGGCTTTGATCCCATATTATGGACGGTTCCGCATAAGGCGGATGAATCCAAGGGGGAATACTGTGATCCACACCAGGGAGAACCTGGGTTTCTGGAGAGCAGGCGGGTTTTTAACGACAACTGGCGGATTGAATATGAAGAGATTCCGAATCAAAAATTTACGACGGTGCGATACCGCATATATACTCCCAAAGGTACGCTAACATCGGTATTGCAGTCCAATGTGTACACGACCTGGGTGTCTGAGCATTTGATAAAGGAAAAAAAGGACATAGAACTGCTCGCGGAATATGAAACGGTACCAACCTGTGATGTG
>JAEZMC010000411.1 GCA_023435805.1 Bacillota bacterium
ACATTATACCACAATGCAAAAACCTCGTATACTGTCTGTGAAAAACTTGTTGCAGCCTACTCCGGAGATACCTGGCCCGCCGGCTCAGGGACCTTCCTCTTGTATATTTTAAACGCTGCAAACGCCACAGCTATCGTTATCAGCAGGATAATACCCTCCATCAGGAATATATCCTTGAAGATGTAGCCTCTCTGGTATAAAACTGCAATCATGTCCACTCCTGCATGTATCAGTATGGCATAGGCAAAGTAAAGCCATTTTTTCTCCACAACCGCCTTTAGTACAAACACAGACAAAGCGACCTGCAGAACAAGTGCGATCATCCTTTCAACACCTGATATCAGAAACATGTGCGAAGGCAGCGAGACCAGACTGTTGATACCCTGGTTGAACGTTTCGAGCTGCTGTGCGTTCATAGCTGCAGTCATCCCCTTCAATAGCCCCGCATTCAACATGACGGATGTGACCAGGTTGCTTATAGCTGCGAGACCGCCCAGTAATACCGCTTCTATGCCTCCATGCCCCAGACCATAGGAAATACCGGTGTCCAGGCTTTCGTTCTCCCTCACTCTGATCAGGAATTTGAAACCCAGCAATCTCGCAGTCTCTTCAAATATACCTGCGGCGAAACCGCCATAGAGTACATAAAGAGCAGGCTTTTGATAGATTGCGGACTGTATCGGATTGGAGCCCAGAACCAGCATATGCAGGATTCTTTCCAGTACAAGTGCGAACACCACAAACAACAGTGCGCCGAACAGCAGTGCCTTCCAGTTGAGCCTTTTTTTCACGCCCATAAATATAACCGCGGCAATAGGCACTAAAAGCGCCAGGACGGCAGTTACGGCCATGAAAACAATAGACAGCATACTTACACTTTCAATTCTAGACATTCATAAACACCCCCTGAATACCTTTTATATACAGATAAGTATACGTTGTATTTTCACGTTGGTCTGTCTTATTGTATTTATTTGGCAGAAAACTGCCCTGCAATAGCAAAAAGTGAACAAATATAAGCAAAAAGTGATGCGATTTCCTGTTTGAAAACAGATAACATGATATTAACGAACAACCTGACATCAACAATATAATCACAATATAAAGCGAAATGCAAGAAGGAGGTTTCATCATGTCCAAAACACCTGCGTATCTGGATGAAAATCTGAGCTTTGAAGAGCGTGCGAAAGATCTTACGGCACGCATGACGCTTGAGGAAAAGGTCACACAGATGATTTATAACGCTCCTGCCATTCCCAGGCTGGGCATACCGGCGTACAACTGGTGGAATGAAGCGCTGCACGGTGTGGCAAGAGCCGGAACAGCAACGGTATTCCCACAGGCGATAGGGCTTGCGGCGACCTTTGACGCAGACCTGCTTCAGGAGATAGCCGATATCATCTCCACGGAGGGCAGGGCAAAATACCATGAAAGCTTTCGCAAGGGCGATCACGACATCTACAAGGGCTTGACCTTCTGGTCCCCCAATATCAATATTTTTCGTGATCCCAGATGGGGACGGGGCCATGAAACATACGGGGAAGACCCCTATCTGACCGGACGGCTCGGCGTGGCATTTATCAAGGGCCTGCAGGGCAACGATGGAAAGTATCTGAAATCTGCCGCCTGCGCCAAGCACTACGCGGTTCACAGCGGCCCGGAAAGCGAGCGGCACAGCTTCGATGCCGTCGTATCCCAAAAGGATCTGCGTGAGACCTATCTGCCCGCTTTTAAGGAATGTGTGGAGGAAGCGGATGTGGAAGCTGTCATGGGAGCATACAACAGAACGAACGGCGAGCCCTGCTGCGGCAGCAGGACCCTGCTGAAAGAAATACTGCGCGAGGAATGGGGCTTCAAAGGGCACGTCACATCCGATTGCTGGGCAATCAAGGATTTCCACGAAGGCCATATGGTTACCAAAACCGCTCCGGAATCCGTGGCGCTTGCGTTAAAGAACGGCTGCGACCTGAACTGCGGAAATATGTATATAAATCTGCTCATCGCACACAAGGAAGGCCTTGTCAGCGAGGAGGACATCGACCGGTCCGTCATCAGGCTGATGACTACCAGAATGAAGCTGGGTATGTTTGACAAGCCGGAAAATGTACCCTATACAAGCATCGCATACGAAGAGAACAGTTGTGAGGCACATAGCGATTTTTCCGTTGAAGTGGCAAAGAAAACGCTGGTGTTGTTGAAAAATGAAAACAACCTGCTTCCGCTGGATAAAGAAAAGCTCCGTTCCATCGCGGTAATCGGTCCCAACGCTGACAGCAGGACAGCACTTGAGGGTAATTATTGCGGCACCTCCGACAGATATGTCACCGTACTGGAAGGAATCAGGGCAGCAGTTGGCAAGGATACCAGAGTATACTATTCGCAGGGCTGCCACCTTTACAAGGATAAAGTCCAGGGGCTGGGACAGCCGCGCGATAGCTTTGCGGAAGCTGTGTCCATGGCGGAAAGAGCCGATGCGGTCATCCTGTGCCTGGGCCTGGATGCTACCATCGAAGGAGAAGAAGGTGATACCTCCAATGAATATGCCAGCGGCGACAAGCTTCATCTGAACCTCCCCGGATTGCAGCAGGAATTGCTGGAAAAGGTGCATGCCACCGGCAAACCCATTGTCCTTGTGCTTCTGTCCGGCAGCGCACTGGCTGTCACCTGGGCCGACCGCCACATTCCCGCCATCGTGCAGGCCTGGTATCCGGGCGGACGCGGCGGCGAAGCGGTAGCTTCTCTGTTGTTCGGCGAATACAGCCCTTCCGGACGGCTGCCCGTTACATTCTATGCTTCTACGGAAGAGCTGCCCGACTTCCATGATTACGCCATGAAGGGCAGAACCTACCGCTATATGACAAAGGAGCCCCTGTACCCGTTTGGCTATGGTCTGAGCTATACGAGCTTTGAATATGATGCATTGCATGCAGATAAAAGTATAAAAGCCGGAGAGGTGTTCAACTGCAGTGCTGTGGTTAAAAACACCGGCAATCGGGCATCTGAAGAGACCGTACAGCTTTACCTCAAGGATGTGGAAGCCAGTGTCGAAGTACCGAAGTGGCAGCTCAGAGGCATCCGTAAGCTTTACCTGGAGCCCGGGCAGCAGAAGGAAGTGAGCTTTACGCTGACCCCCAGGCAAATGGCGCTCATCGATGATAACGGCAAGGCAGTCCTCGAGCCGGGAACATTCGAAATATATGTCGGCGGCAGCCAGCCGGATGACAGAAGCATCCGCCTTACCGGCGCGAAGGTACAGAAAGCCGCTTTCGAGGTCACCGGCGACAGGCTGGAGTTGAAATATTAAGGATTAAGCGTCCTGCAGCGGCCGAAGGAACCTGTAACTTCGGCGACAAATCACAGGTTTGAATGGATATATGCCGGGAAAAGCTTTGCCATACACGGAAGCTTTTCCCGGTATCTTTATGCTCTACATCTCTTTATTGTATTTGCCTATAAAATAAACATTTGAAAATACAATAAACAAGTAAGAAACCACAAGCGTTAAAACAACTGTCAGATCAACCTGAATCAGTGCATATG
>JAEZMC010000414.1 GCA_023435805.1 Bacillota bacterium
CACTTCTTTGTCCCTGATATCCTCATTAATCATTAATTCATTTTTACTACTGATAACTAAACACCTCCGAGTTATTTTGTTTCGTGTCCAATTCATTCGCCTGCGTGATCAATCTCTTTTCCCGCAAATAAAAAGCGGATTGATAAGAATCGTCAATCCGCCAAATAGCCAGGTTTTAATATACTTACCTTCACTATTAACCTTGCCGGATGGATCCGTAAGGTGAGAAGCGGATAACTTCTTCTTTGTTTTACTGATTAATAATAGCAGATAAGCGGCTCGCTGTCAAGCAAACAGAATAAATTCATGCATGCCGTGCACAGGAAATCCCGGCTCTCCTGTTTGCCTCCGGTTGAAATACGTGCTATACTCAATACGTTATTGCCGATTGAAATTTATGGCATGAAGGAGTGTTTCAAGTGCCTTTTGACGGAATTGTTACAAAAAGTATCGTGGAAGAACTGTCCGAAAAGCTGGTGAGCGGACGTATTGAAAAGGTTTTTCAGCCTGAAGCCGACGAAATCATCCTGCTCGTACGGGCATGGAATAAAAATCACAAGCTGGTGCTCAGCGCCAGCGCCAACTACCCCAGAATACATCTGACGGAAGCCGTGAAGGAAAACCCCGCCGTCCCTCCCGTCTTTTGCATGCTGCTCAGAAAACACCTCTCAGGCGGAAAGATCCTGTCCTTTGAATTCAATGATTATGAGCGGATTATCGGAATTGTCATCGAAGCTGCCAACGAGCTTGGCGATATTTCCGAAAAAAGACTCGTGATTGAAATCATGGGACGTTACAGCAACATTATTCTCATAAACAGCGAAAATCGAATACTCGATGCCATCAAGCACATTGATGCCGATATCAGCAGCGTCCGGGAGGTCATGCCGGCCCGGCCTTATATACTTCCGCCCGCCCAGGATAAATTGTCTCCTTCCGGGCTGGACACCGCCATATTACTGGAGAAGCTTGACAGCTCCACCCAAACCGTTGAAAAATTCCTCCTGGAGCACATTAAAGGCTTCAGTCCTCTTTTATGCCGGGAAGCATGTTTCAGAGCCGGCATCGACGGACGTACAGGTTCTGCAGGCCTGGAGCCGCAAGAACGCGAGTCGCTGAAGTCTGCCCTGGACAGTATCATTCTTGAAATCACCGGGAGCAAATACGCTCCCTGTGTGCTGTTTGAGGACGAGCAAAAGCAGAAGCCCCTGGATTTTCACTGCCTCGGCATCCGTCAGTACCGGAACATCCTTCACACGAACTCCATCAGTGAAGTGCTGGATACCTTCTACGCCACCCGGGACAATGCCGAAAGGCTCAGGCAAAAAAAATCGGACCTCTACAAGGTATTGAACAATTCCATCGACCGCTGCGCCAAAAAGCTCTCCATTCAGCAGGATACGCTAAGGGACGTGGCCGACCGCGAAAAGCTCAAGCTCTATGGCGAGCTGATTACGGCAAATATATACGCCATTCCGAAAAATGTGAAGAGCGTTTCTCTTTTGAATTATTATTCTGAAAACGGAGAAACTGTCGATATTCCTCTGGATCCTAACCGTCTGCCCCAGGAAAATGCGCAGCGCTATTACAAAAAATATGCAAAAGCCAGAAATACTCACATTTATACAACCAGACAGCTTGAAGATACGCGGAGGGAGCTGGAGTACCTCGAAAGTGTTCTGCAGCTTCTCGACAACTGTACGACCATTCGTGAAATGGACGAGGTCAGACAGGAGCTGGCCGAACAGGGCTATATGACATGGAGGAAAAAGCCGGGAGCCTCCAAAAAACAGCCCGCCATGACGGAGCCTGCACGCTTCGTTTCTTCCGACGGCTTTGACATTTATGTTGGCAAGAATAACAAGCAGAATGACTATTTAACGCTGAAGCTTGCGCAATCCAACGACATGTGGCTTCATACCAAGGACATACCCGGCTCCCATGTGATCATTAAAAGAAACGGGCGGGAAATTCCCGACAACACACTGGAGGAGGCGGCAATTCTGGCCGCATGGCACAGTAAAGCCCGAATGTCCTCCAATGTGCCGGTTGACTATACCGCTGTGAAAAATGTCAGCAAGCCCTCCGGCGCCAAACCGGGCATGGTCATATATGTCCACTACAAAACAGCGGAGGTCACGCCGGATAAGGCATTGGTGGACAGGCTGCAAAAATAGTGTGTCCTATATTGCGATGGTGTTGCCAGCCTCAATCTCCACGATCCGACCCGAATGCTGCAGCCAGATTTTCCTGTCTGTCGGATTTTTGATGCGTTTACCGTCAATACTGTATATCAGCCGATTATACGCATCGATATATTCGTATATTTCCATATTTGTCGCATACCAGATATCCTCCCTGCGGCCTGTATACCCGGCAAAATCCTCAATGACCTCCCAATTGTCGTCGGCTTCGAATTCATAGCTGTGCCCCCATAGATAAAACAGATAGGGCGCATGTTTCACCTCGTCCTCCACAAATCTCCGGGCAAGGCTTTTCAGCTCCGGACAATTGTGGTGACAGGTAGCGGTGAGGCGCAGCCAGTCCGTCGGAATCCGGAAATCATAGGTTGAAACGACCGTTCTGGAATACACAATACCGCAGCTTGCAAGCGCCTCCACTACCCGGTCGCTGTATGTGCCAAAAGGATATGCCATTCCGCGCACAATCGTACCGAACTGTTTCTCAAGATTCTCCCTGTCCTTTATAATTTCAAGGATGGCCATTTCAACAGGCAATTGTTCAAGAAACGGATGGGTTAATGAATGTACCGCCACCTCCTGGCCTGAGTCTGCATAGAGCTCGGTACATTGCTTTTCGGTCATTCTGCGGTGTATTTGCCCTTTGGGATAAATTGTTCCTTCGGCGGCATACAAACCGCTGTTGATATTGAAGGTCCCCTTTAAGCCGTTCCCGTTCATGATTTCTATCAGACGGTTATCCTGCTCGACGCCGTCATCATAGCTCAATGTCAGTGCTTTTGCCCTTCCCCCAGGAAATCTTAAAAATATACTTGCCATCGCACATCAACTCCATTCGTATTTTTCCGTTGCACAATTATAATAGAACCAGCCATAAGATACTAAACAGACATTATTGCAGTTTCAGCTCTAAAAACCGGGTACCTTTGATGGGATTGAATACATAAGATTCAATTTCATAAAAGCCTGACGCCCTATACAGCTCCAGCGCTTTTTCCATCGTCGGGAGTGTATCCAGCCTGATATAACGGTACCCGAGTCTTGCGGCTTCTTCAATGACCATCGCAACAAGCTTTCTGCCTATTCCCAGACCTCTGTACGCATCCCGGACATACAGTCTTTTCATTTCACATATGTCATCGGAGATCCTACGCAGTGCAACACATCCGGAAGCATTGCCATCTACGGTAACCAGAATCAGAGCTCCGTCCGGCGGACAATACTTTCCCGGCAGTTCCTTCAATTCCGTTTCAAAGTTTTGAAAAGCAAGATCTATATTTAGTGATTCGGCATACTCCGTTAAAAGCTGTTTGACTTCCTGCAGCTTGTCTTGTCCGGTTATGTGCTGGAATTCTACCACATGTTCTCCTGCCTCCATTTTATCATTCATCATGACCATTCCCTCCGTACAATATGTATTGCAGCATCGTTTTGGTCCACCTTCAACCCGGATTCTAAAAATTTCGGTTCGGATGCGTCCCGACACGACCGGATGCGTCCCTATGCATCCCGATGCGACCATTTCTTACATCCTCACGCTAATTTCTTCATGCAAACAGCAAAGCTCCGTCCATTTGTCGAGCTTCATTATCATATTTTACCATCTATCTGTT
>JAEZMC010000418.1 GCA_023435805.1 Bacillota bacterium
CTTTACCAAGCGGATAAGATTTTTCATTTTTTCCTCACAAAGTAAAATTATTCATCCTACTCATTATATCACTTCCGCTTCCTAAGTGAAGTACGGTGAAAAGGAATATGCTCGATATGGCAGAAAAATTATATACGTGGGATAGATAAAGATCGTTGATGAAGGCCCTGGGATGTGCGCCGCATCTGAAAATTCTAAAATGCCGGCGGAGTGATAACTGCGACTCCGCCGGCATTAACGTGCACTGTTTACGTTAAATCGGCAAGCACTAAACGTCCCTCTTTTATGGATTGCTTCACGTCAATCAGACGCTGATTGTCGGAACCCCGGAACCTGAGCAGCAAATTCCGTCTCGCAGCCTCATAACGGCCATCCGCCAGTATATCCGTTTCATTGAGCAGTTCGGCCCATTCGGGCTTATCTGTCGCCCCCTCCAGGATTTCTTCGTATGTATACCCTGTATAGGTCATCACATGCAGCTTCATTCCATGTGCCAACCGCGCCAGCATACTGCAGGCTGCCGCCTGTTCAAAGGGTTCTCCTCCGCTCAATGTGATGCCGTCCAGCAGCGGGTTCTTTTTGATCAGCTCCGCCAGATCGTTGACCTCCACCAGTCTGCCTCCGTCGAAGGCATGTGTCTGAGGGTTGTGGCACCCAGGACAGTGATGGCTGCAGCCCTGGGTAAATATCGTAAAACGGAAGCCGGGTCCATCCACGATGGACTCCTTCACCAGCCCGGATATCCGGAGTGTATTGCTCATTTATGCATGCTCCTTTGATTCCCTGTGCTTAACTTCTTACACCTTGCTGTAAAGACCATACTCAGCAGGATGCCATGGAATGCTTGACCCGGTCTCTTTCCTCAGCCCTCTTGGCATCATTAAACCTCTCCACGGTTCCCACCAGGTACCCCGTAATGCGTCTGATGCGTTCAAAGCGCGTATCACCCTCCACCCTGCCGCACGACGGGCAGGTATCGCCGATAATGCCTGTATAACCGCATACCGGGTCTCTGTCCACCGGATGGTTGATCGAACCGAAGCCCACATTGGCTTCCTTCATGTACCGGATGACCTTTTCAAAGGCGTCCAGATTCTGGGTCGGATCGCCATCCAGTTCTACATAGGTGATGTGTCCGGCATTGGTCAGTTCATGATAAGGCGCTTCAAGCCTGATCTTCTCGAAAGCGGTGGTTTCATAATAAACCGGTACATGGAAGCTGTTGGTATAGTATTCCCTGTCCGTTACACCTTCGATTTCACCGAACATCTTTCTGTCAAGCTTGACAAACTTACCGGAGGTGCCCTCTGCCGGCGTGGCAATCAAGGTGAAGTTCATGCCGTACTTTTTGCCTGCTTCATCCATGCGTTTCCTCATATAGCCAATGATCTCAAGGCCCAGGTTCTGTGACTCCTCGGACTCTCCGTGATGTTTGCCGGTCAATGCCTTCAGGCATTCCGCCAGACCAATGAAGCCCATGGTCAGCGTACCGTGCTTCAGAACTTCGCGTATTTCGTCATCCCATCCAAGCTTGTCAGAATCCATCCATATACCCTGTCCCATCAGAAACGGAAAGTTTTTAACCTTTTTGCGCGCCTGTATTTCAAATCTTTCCATCAGCTGGCCGATGACAAGGTCAATTTTCTTGTCCAGCTCTTCAAAGAAAAAGTTGATGTTTTTGTTGCTTCTAAGGCCAATCCTTGGCAGATTGACTGTGGTGAAGCTCAAGTTACCACGTCCGAAAATTGTTTCCCTTGACGGGTCGTAAACGTTGCCCACTACTCTGGTTCTACAGCCCATATAGGCGATTTCCGTTTCAGGATGCCCGGGCTTGTAATACTTCAGATTAAATGGTGCATCCAGGAATGAGAAGTTCGGGAAAAGCCTTTTGGCACTGACTCTGCACGCCAGCCTGAACAGGTCGTAGTTCGGCTCTCCGGCGTTGAAGTTTACGCCTTCCTTCACCTTGAATATATGTATCGGGAAAATAGGCGTTTCGCCGTTGCCCAGGCCTGCTTCCGTTGCCAGCAGCGTGTTCTTGATCACCATTCTGCCTTCCGGAGAGGTATCCATTCCGTAATTGATCGAACTGAACGGAATCTGTGCCCCTGCGCGGCTGTGCATGGTATTCAGGTTGTGGACAAAAGCTTCCATTGCCTGATAGGTATTGCGGTCTGTTTCTATTTCAGCCTTCCTTCGGGCAAAATCCTGTGCTTTTGCAATAACGGCTTCGTCATCAATGATTTCCTTCAAACATGCCGCTTCCAGCTTCGTATATCCATCGCGCAGGTTCATTGTAGGTACGGCGCTCTTTTTTTCGTATAATTCCGCAAATATTTTCCCGATCTCCTCCGCGAGGTCACGGCCGTCAACAAGCAGTTCAACAGCTTTCAGCAGGTTTTGCCTGTACAGCTTGACATACGTTTTGGCAACGCCTTTAGCCATAGCATAGTCAAAATTCGGAATGCTTTGTCCGCCATGCTGGTCGTTCTGGTTGGATTGAATCGCAATACATGCCAGCGCCGAATAGCTGTGTATATCGTTGGGTTCCCTCAGAAAACCGTGCCCGGTACTGAAGCCGCCCTTAAAAAGGCTGTCGATATCGATCTGGCAGCAGGTCGTTGTCAAAGTTAAAAAGTCCATATCGTGTATATGGATATCGCCTTCCTTATGTGCGGATGAGTGCTTGGGGTCCAGCACGAACATTTCATAAAATTGTTTTGCGCCTTCGGAACCGTATTTAAGCATGGTGCCCATGGCAGTATCGCCGTCAATATTGGCATTCTCCCGTTTCATGTCATTGTCCTTGGCGTCCTTGAAGGTCAGTTCCTCATAAACCTTCATAAGGCGTGTATCCATTTCGCGGATACGTGTTCTTTCTGCACGGTAAAGGATGAATTCCTTGGCGGTGCGGGCATGACCCGTTTCAATCAGTATTTTTTCCACTGCATCCTGTATTTCTTCAACAGTTGGCGCCTTTTTATGAAGCTTGTTTTCAAGGTATTCTACAACTTTTTCCGCAAGCTTCAGCGCAGTTTCATAATCCCTGCCTCCGGTCGCACTGGCAGCCTTGTAGATTGCGTTGGCTATCTTCTCTATATTAAAGGGAACTTCCCTTCCGTCGCGTTTTCTAATCTTTGTAATCATATTGTGTAATTGCTCCCTTCAATTATTTTTGAAAAACAAATAGGCTACGGTCAATAGCCTATTTTTGAACGATCATTTGCAGTACATCGGTAAACAAAATCTCAGGGGCATGCAGCCCCTGGGATTTTTCAGGAGGTTGAGAATATGTCTGAGTTTTCGTGCCGGGTAACATGAATCAGCCTTCATCCATCGATACACCGGCAATAAGGGCTTGCAACCATACGGTTCGTATATGTATGCTATGTATGCTTTTTTACCTGTATCTCCCGGTGTTATTTTATCCTATGTAAATTTCAAAGTTCATTTATTAAGGGTATTTGCGTGCAAATATTGAAATTAGCATATTATGCTAATTTCAATTTGATTATAACACATACGATATATTGTTTCAATTATTAAATTCATATCAATATATAGTATTTTTACAGTAAGACAGGTATTGCCAGCCACAACGTGTCATAACCAAAATAACCTGACTGTATTTGAAGTTTGCGTCCCTCACACTGTTATCTGAATGATTTTGTTACTGAAAAATGTACGGATGGTTTGAGCATAAGATGCAATCCGCGGAATTCATCACGGCTGCCCTTAATCACCGGTTCGGTACTAATAGAACGGCTCCAATCATATCCTTATAAGGGAAACGAATATGAGGAGTGTCTCATTGCTTGTTAAAAGTTAAAGTTGGCTTACGACCTATTGTCAGCAAAATCAATATGCCCACTGTTTTAAAAACTGTCATTTTTCCGGGTGATACAACCGAAAGTATGGTTATAGCAACCCAGGTTGGAGAGATCTTTTACATAAGAAACAGTACGATCGGTACATTTTTGGATATCCGGCAGCGAATCATCAGACTGGGTGTGACCGGCGGCGGATATGATGAACGCGGATTGCTGGGGCTGGCGTTTCA
>JAEZMC010000057.1 GCA_023435805.1 Bacillota bacterium
TGAATATTGTGGAGGGTCCCTTTCCTGAACGCTTCATAGATCCGGACCATGGGGCTGTAAAACCGCTGTTGCACCAGTTCCGCATCTCCGGTGTATTCGAGGTATTTGCCCACCGCCTCAAAATACCACAATGCCGCGTCAACCGTGTTGTAGCCCGGTTCCCCGCCTTCGTCGGGAAACATGTTGGGCACCAGTCCGTACCGGATATATTCGCTGAATGTGGACAATATCCGGGCGGCATCTTCGTAGCGGCGGGTGGACAGTGTCAGTCCGCATAAAGAAATCATCGCATCCCTGCCCCAATCCGTAAACCACGGATAGCCGGCCAGTATGGTCTTCGAATCCGTTGACTGCCGATAGGCGATAAAATGATCCGCAGCTTTCACCAGCGTGCATATAAACGGATCGCTGCAGCCCGCTTTTTCCACAAGCGCTTCCACCCTGGCTTTTTCAGCTTCGATCAGCAGCCTTCCGTCAGCTTCCTCCCACTCTTTTTCGACTGTTCCGATAAACGTGACGTAGCGTTCGCTGCGCGCCCTTACCGTAACATCGAAACTGCCCGGAATATAATGGTCCTCCCGGTCATGCAGACCTCTTTCCCGTTCAACGGCATAGTGCATGTTTTCAAACCAGCAGTCCTCCGCCGGAATGTACTTGCTGCCGCTGCAGTACAATGTGATGTCCAGATCCATGTCGAAAGGCCGCACCTTCGTTCTGTCGCTTCCGGCCTCCTGCGCAAACCGCATATAACGCCTCTCAGAATTGCCGTGGTAATCTCTGAAGTTGACCAGCGGTGTAATACGGAGCGTTAAATCGTCAGCGCCGCCCAGCACATGGTACGTCACAGCAACGGTGTTTTTCCCATACACCATTGTAACGGTTTTTTCAACTGCCACATCTCCCATGCGATAGGTGAATACAGGCAAAGGATCTATTTCAAAACTAAGGAGGTGATTATAGCCCCTCATGACAAAATCACCGGTGGAAAAAGTGTGGAACGGATAGGTCCTGCCGCCTGCAGTGATGGTCTCATGCAGCTGCGAAAGCACCAGGTGCCGCTGAACGGGGGGTTTCAGCGCCGCAATCAGAAGCCCGTGGTATCTGCGGGCGTTTCCGCCTGTGACAGTCGATGCCGCAAAGCCTCCTATTCCGTTTGTGAGCAGCCATTCCCTCTCTGTACAGCGTTCCCAGCTGCTCCATTCCGACTTCCCGTACCTCATCCGCTATTCCTCCATTTACTATATCGATAAATATGAAAACTGCTGTTTGTACTTCTTATCTGCTGCTGTGTTGGTCGATTCCATCGCTGTTATGATTGTGTGAATCCTTTTTATCCATGCCGGACGTCGACTTCTTCAGCCGGTCCTTGACGTAATAATAATCGATGATCCTCTTGCGGTCCCGGACCAGCACCGTATCGGCGACAAGCTCTATGACCGTTTCCGCCAGCTTGGCGGGATCATGCCGCACAAAGTTGTTCTTGATGGAGACATAATCCCCTTCGATCAATTTGATACCGGCATTCTCGATCTTATCCCGGTCGATAAAGACCTGCTCTGCGCCGTCATTTTTATATTTTTCCTTCAATTCCGGAGGAATGGCTGCATTGTTCACGATGCAGCAATCAATGATCCCTTTGTACGAATGCTCCTCCAATGCCTCGATATGATCATACACACTGTAGCCTTCGCTCTCTGAGGGTTGGGTCATGACGTTACATACGTAAACCTTCAAAGCGCTGCTCTTCCTGATGGCCGAATGGATGCCCCTGACCAGCAGGTTCGGAATAATGCTGGTATACAGGCTGCCCGGTCCAAGCACGATGATGTCCGCCTCCCGGATGGCATCCAGAACATCCTGAAGCGGCTTTGCACCGGAGGGTTCCAGGTACGCCCGCTTAATTTTTCCCTGGTGAAAGCTGCAGTGGGCTCCGATTTTGGACTCGCCGCATATGATACAGCCATCCTCCAGTTCTGCACACAGCATGACATTTTCCAGCGTGACGGGAAGTACACGGCCTGTAACGGCAAGCACATCGCTCATTTTACGGACGGCCTCCTCAAAGCTGGAGGAAATCCCGTCCATTGCTGCCAGAAAGAGATTGCCGAAGCTCTGCCCCTTCAACGTTCCATCCTGGAACCTGTATTGGAGCAGCTGTTCCATAATAGGCTCCGTATCCGCCAGTGCAAGAACACAGTTCCGTATATCCCCGGGCGGCAGCATGCCCAGCTCCTGCCTCAGCATTCCCGAGCCGCCTCCGTCATCGGCAACGGTTACAACTGCCGTTATGTTGGAGCTGTATGCCTTCAGTCCCCGCAGCATGGTCGCCAGGCCTGTCCCTCCGCCTATGGCCACTATCTTGGGCCCCTTGATCAATATCCTCTTGTCATATAGCAGGCTGCTCAGCTTTTCGGAGTCAAGTGACGACCCAAGTATGCCCGAATTTATGGCACCTAAAACCGTTCTGCCAAAATGTCTTGCTGCAACCAGAATCAACGTGCCGCCCAACAAAACCGGCAGCAACGATATCAGGCTTCGTACCGGGTCGGTCTGCACCTCCTTTACAAAAAGAGATACACCTGCACCGATTAGGCCGATGCCGGCTAAACCGACCAAAAGCCATCTTTTTATTCGCAGTCCGGGGCGAAACCACTCCTTCAGCTTCATCTTCCCGTACCTCTGCCATCCTTGTCGATATCTCTGTGTTCAATAACCGTCCGGTGCTGCTTCTCCGAGAGGTTACGGTGCAGCTCATCCGCTATGGCTACGGAACGATGCCTCCCTCCCGTACATCCGATGCCGATGACAAGCTGTGATTTCCCTTCCTTTACATAGTTGGGAATGAGAAAATCCAGCATCGAATTGAGCTTGTCGAGAAATTCCACAGTCTCGGACATTTTTAGCACATATTCCTTCACATTGTCATGTTTTCCCGTAAGCTTCTTCATTGAATCAATATAATATGGATTGGGAATAAACCGGACATCAAAAATCAGGTCGCACTCGATTGGTACGCCGTATTTAAAACCAAAGGATATAATGTTAATAATCATGCTCCGGAAGGTGCTGTCCTGCCCGATGATGCCTGCGATGGCATCCTTGAGCTGTCTGGGCGTAAGATTGGAGGTTTCAATGACATAGTCTGCCCTGTCCTTGATTTTCTGAAGGACACGGCGTTCCTCATCAATACCCTTCAATAGCCTTCCTTCCTGCGCAAGGGGATGGGCACGCCTGGATTCCTTGTACCGTTTGATGACCACCTTGTCCGACGCTTCCATAAAAAGGATTTCAAAGGTATGTCCTTCCTCCTTTAACGTCTCCAGAGCCGGCAGCAGATCATTCAACAGCTCCCCTCCGCGTATGTCGATGACAAGCGCGATTCTGTCCATCTTCCCGTAGCTTTGTGAACATATTTCCGCAATTTTTGGAATAAGCAGCGGAGGCAGGTTGTCGATGCAAAAAAAACCTTCGTCCTCAAGATGCTTTGCAACCAGACTTTTCCCCGCACCCGATATCCCAGTTATAACAATAAATCTCATTCGAGACCTCCTGCAGCTTCTATTCTTCTCCGACGACTTTTACCTCGGTCTGCAGCTCCACACCGAAGCGGGCAAAGACCGTGTCCTGTATGTGCCTGATCAATGCAAGCACATCCGCCGCCGTTGCATTTCCCATATTGACAATAAACCCGCAGTGCAGGCAGGACACCTCGGCACCGCCTTCACGATAACCTCTCAGTCCACAGTCCTGTACGAGCTTTCCTGCGAAATAGCCTTCGGGCCTTTTGAAAATACTTCCCGCACTGGGGAGGTCCAGCGGCTGCTTTTCGCAGCGCATTGCCCGAAATTCATCCATTTTGGCCTTTATCTGCTCTCTGTCGCCCTTTTTCAATCTCAGACATGATTTCAACACCACACCGCCATCTGCTTGTATATGGCTTGAACGCTTTCCGAAGCAGTGCTGCTGCCTGTCCAGCACAGTCATACGACCATCCGGCGTCAGATACTCCGAGCGCTCCACTACCATGGACATTTCTCCTTTGTACGCGCCTGCATTCATGGCAACCGCTCCACCGAGCGTACCAGGAATCCCCTCCGCAAATTCCAGGCCTGTAAGGCCTTGTTCCAGGGCGATCCGTGATAAGCGGGAAAGTAAAATGCCTGATTCTGCCGTTATATATTCGCCGTCTGTCTCATAGGCGCTCAGATTCTCCCGCAGCTTCACCACAATGCCTCTGATGCCCTTATCCCTCACGATCAGGTTGGTTCCGTTGCCCATTACGAATACCGGCACGGCTCCTTCGCGGCATACCGTCAAAATATCAGCCAGACCTTTCAGGTCACGCGGCATTGCAAGTATGTCCGCCGGGCCGCCTATCCTGAACGAGGTGTGGTTCGACATCGGTTCATCCACCATTACATTGCCTGTTCCTGCAATCCTCCCCAGCAGCTCCGCTGTTTTCACCTTATCCAAACTTACTACTCCTTTCGGAAATCCGGTGCGCCTATGCGCCTATCCTATATCTATTCTACTTCGTGCTGCGCCTTCTTAGAAGCCTTTCTTTGCTTCAGGTATTCCTCCACTTTTTGCAGAGAGGTGCAAATAACAAGCTCTTCGGGCATGTCGGCCTCTTTGAGGAGTCTGAGCACATTGTCGAATTTGCCGATATCATAGCTGATATGCGCATCGCTTCCGCAGGTGATTCTGGCGCCATATTTTTTGCATTTTTGGACAAACTCGAAGCAGTTCTCTTCACAGCCCTTTCGTACCTTGAATGAGCTGTTGTTGATCTCAATCAATTTATTATATTCCGCCGCTGTTTTGACCACCCTGTCCACATCCACCTGGTACATCGGATTGCCGGGATGTGCCACCGCATCCACATAGGGATTTTTGAGTGCACGGATCATACCGTTTGTATTTTCCTCCACCGACCCTGGTACAATGGTGATATCATGAAAGCTTGCATTGACAAATTCCAGCCTGGCCAGCAGGACATCCGGTATGTCAAGGCCTCCCTCGTAGTCGGTAATATTGACCTCCGCGCCTTTAATAATTCTTACGCCGTGTATATATTCCGGGATCACTTTCAAATTCCAGAAGTGAAGCAGTGTCGGCGCTCCCTTCATCGTCGGCCCGTGATCCGTCATGGCAATAGCCTCCATTCCGTTCAGACCGGCTTCCTTCGCGTTTTCCTGCAACGTGCTGTAAGCATGTCCGCTTGACAGCGTATGAGTATGTGTATCCACAACCAGTTTCAATTTCATTCCTCCGGACAATAATCATTTTCTCTTCTTCGTAACATTTGTTACCACTTCTGAAGGTATTATTTATCATCGTTCATAAAACGTTCGCTGATCACTCTTGCGGCATTATAACCCATTTTCTTCTGTCTATGGTTCATTGCCGCCACTTCAACAATAATGGCCAGATTCCTTCCGGGCTTGACCGGAATAACCAGGGACGGCACGGGTATGCCGAGTATATCCGTAAATTGATCATCCAGCCCCAGTCTGTCATATATTTTATGCACATCCCAAAGTTCCAGCTTGATCACCAGGTTGATGTTTTCCTGCATTTTTACGGACCCCATGCCATACAGGTTTTTTACATCCAGAATTCCGATACCCCTGATTTCAATAAAATGCCGTATATTTTCAGGCGCCGCACCCAGCAGCGTCCTGTCCGAAACTCTTCTGATCTCAACCACATCGTCGGCAATAAGCCGGTGGCCTCTTTTGACCAGCTCCAGTGCGGTCTCACTCTTTCCGACACCGCTCTCGCCCAAAATCAGTACGCCTTCACCATACACCTCCACCAGAACACCGTGCTCAGAAACCCTTGGCGCAAGCATGACGTTAAGGTAACGGATAAGCCCGCTCATGAATCTTGAAGTGATATCATCCGTCCTGTATATCGGAATGCCGTATTTCCTGGAAGCCACCAGCATTTCTGGAAAGGGCTCCAGATTTCTTGCAATAACCAGGCAGGGAAACCCGGTCCGGAAAAATTCGTCCATCCTCTTCAAGCGGTCTTCCGGCGAAAGACTTGCCAGATAAGCTATCTCAACCTTTCCGATGATCTGTATCCGGTCGGTTCCGAAAAACTCCATGTAGCCCGATAGCTGAAGTCCGGGCCTGTTGACATCGGAGGTGGTAATTTCAATCTCTTCGCTGTACTGATCCGTGCTGATTTCCGAAAGCTGAAATTCTTTTATGAGATCCCGTAGCTTTACAGTAAACATGCCTTCCTCCCGACTACTTAAATTTGTTCTTCATTAAATTATATACTATCAGGCCACTTCGTACAAATATATTTGCTGCTTGGCGGATGACCGTGGTCCCGTGCAGGCAGCCGCCGCAGCCGGCATACATATTTACTTGTGCTCCACCCCAACTATTAAATAGAACCGGTAAACAGAAGGAAGCCCTGCATTGGAATTCTCCCCTGCAAGGCTCCTGTTAGACATTTTTTTATTTATTCCCGGTTTGTCCGGTTATTTCAATACAATTAATTTTTCTTTCCAATTCTCATTCCGTAGAAGGAACGCCATACGAATACGAATGCTACGACAAGGAAAAGGATGCCGATGTAAGGCGCAACTCCCCTGAATGCTTCGGTGATCGCGATTTCCATGGCCAACATTCCGAACAGGGTTGTGAACTTGATGATGGGGTTCAGCGCAACGGAGGAGGTGTCCTTGAAGGGATCGCCGACCGTGTCGCCGACAACGGTTGCATCATGAAGCGCGCTGCCCTTTTCCTTCAGGTCGACTTCGACAACCTTCTTTGCATTATCCCAGCAACCGCCCGCGTTAGCCATGAATATGGCCTGGAACAGACCGAATACGGCGATGGAGATCAGGTATGAAACGAAGAATGCAACAGGTTCCGTGCTGCCGGAAGGAGCCGAAATAAATGCAAATGCCAGTGCAAAGGAGAAGATGGCGATGAAGATGTTGAACATACCCTTCTGAGCATACTGGGTACAAATCTTGACAACTTCCTTCGATTTCTCGGTAGCAGCCTTCTGGCTTGCGTTTTCATCCAGCTGGATATTTTTCTTGATATATTCAACCGCCCTGTATGCACCGGTGGAAACGGCCTGTGTAGATGCTCCGGTGAACCAGTAAATGACGGCACCGCCGCAGATAAAGCCGAGAATGGTGTAAGGATTCAGCAGGTTCAAAATCGTTTCAGGCTCAACTCCAAGAACATTCTTGATAACCAGTATCAGTGAGAATATCATGGTGGTGGCGCCGACAACAGCCGTACCGATAAGAACAGGTTTTGCCGTTGCTTTGAAGGTATTTCCCGCACCGTCGTTCTGTTCAAGGTATTCCTTGCCGGTTTCAAAGTCGGGTTTGAAGCCGAAATCCTTTTCGATTTCCTTCTCAATGTTGGGAAGTGTCTCGATCAGTGAAAGCTCATAAATGGATTGCGCATTGTCCGTAACAGGACCATAACTGTCAACAGCAATGGTAACGGGGCCCATTCCGAGGAAGCCGAAGGCTACGAGACCGAAAGCGAATATGGACGGATAGACCATAATTTCGCCAAGGCCCTGCAGGCTTGCAATGTAAGCAACAAACATCAAAGCGAAGAAAACCATGCCCTTCCAGAAAGCGCTGAAGTTACCTGCGATCAGACCGGCAAGTATGTTCAGCGAAGCGCCGCCTTCCCTGGAGGAAGTAACGGTTTCCTGTACGTGAGCGGATTTCGGGCTTGTAAATATCTTTGTAAATTCAGGTATCAAAGCAGCTCCCAGCGTACCGCAGCTGATGATGGCAGCCAGTACGAACCAGAGGCTGTCAGGCTTGAGTGCAACGTCGGAACCGGGTCCGATGAGGAAATAGCTTGCAATGAACGTGACGATGATTGACAAAATGGATGTAATCCATACAAGGTTTGTCAGCGGCTGTTCGAAGTCCATCTCGGTCTTGTTGCCGTACATGGCTTTGCTCAAGCCCCTGTTGATATAGAATGCAGCAACTGAAGTCACAATCATCAGTATACGCATGACAAATATCCAGATGAGGAAGTGTGTTTGGAGAGTAACATCACCTTTTCCTACTGCCAGGCATATGAAGGAAATAAGGGCAACGCCTGTTACGCCATATGTTTCAAAGCCGTCAGCAGTCGGGCCGACGCTGTCGCCGGCATTGTCTCCGGTACAGTCAGCTATAACGCCAGGGTTACGCGGGTCATCTTCTTTGATCTTGAATACGATTTTCATCAGGTCGCTTCCGATATCGGCGATCTTGGTGAAGATACCGCCTGCTATACGGAGAGCGCTGGCGCCTAACGATTCACCGATTGCAAAGCCGATAAAGCTTGCACCGGCCAAATCCCTGGGTACAAAGCGAAGAATGAATAACATAACGAGAAGTTCGACGCATATCAGAAGAACGCCTATGCTCATACCGGCATCCAGCGGTATGTTCAACAGCTTGAGCGGCTTTCTTTCCAGAGAGGAAAACGCCATTCTGCTGTTGGCCAGGGTGTTCATGCGGATACCGTACCAGGCTACCAGGTAAGAACCGAGAATACCGATGACGGTCCAAAGCAATATCAGCAGCACACTTCCGACACCTTTGCCTTCAAGGAAACCGAAGTAGAATGCGATACATACTCCGATAAAAACAAGGAGCAGCGCAAGGAATTTACCCTGCTGAATAAGGTAGGTTTTGCAGGTTTCAAATATGGTATTTGACACCTCAAGCATCGATTTGTGTGCTTTCAGGTTCTTTACCCTGATAAACTGATAAACCCCGAAAAGCATACCTAAGAGACATACGACCATGCCCAATACCAGCATGGTATTTTGCGATGCTGAAAATTCCGGAACCTTCAGATCCGCTTCACTTGCAAATGCCGCAGCGGGCATCAGCAATACGGTAAGAAGGCTGATCAGACCGATAAGCAAAATTTTGGGCGACTTGCCATTCTTTTTGCAAACGTTCATTATACTACATCCTCCCTTTACAAAAATGTGATTGAATCATATATGTGAAATCCTCCCGCATTAGGAAGATGAAAAAAAATTTACACCATGGTAAATTATAATACGCGAAAGCACAATATTCAATATGTTAAATAAAAGAAAAGACAATGTCTTCTGTTTTACGACATTGTCCTTTTTCATGGAGCGGGTGATGGGAATCGGACCCACGCAATCAGCTTGGAAGGCTGATGTTCTACCATTGAACTACACCCGCAAATATTGGGTTTTGTACCGGATATCAGAAACCAGAAAATGCGGCATCTGGAATAGTATTCCTGCAGCCTTCCATCTCTGGTTTCCTGTCCGATCTGTTTGGAGCGGGATACGAGATTCGGACTCGCGACTTTCACCTTGGCAAGGTGACACTCTACCACTGAGTTAATCCCGCAGATTTTATATCAGCATCAGGCAAAAGATATTATACAAGACTCGTCCGCCTTTTGTCAAGAGGCATGCCCGTTTATTTCCGCCAGATTAGCTTCCATTTTTTTGTGTCCCGTTGCGGCTGTTGTTGGTACATGCTGTATAGATTCCTTGTATTTACATGCTGCCGTCCTGTATAAAAATAGCCCGGATGTCCTGCATGGACATCCGGGGTTGTTTTGACTTTCAAAGCGTGTATATTTATTTCTTTGCCGAAAGGTACTCGTCTATGGCTTTCGCCGCCTTTTTTCCGGCACCCATTGCCAATATGACGGTAGCTGCTCCTGTAACGGCATCGCCGCCGGCATATACCCCTTCCCTGCTGGTGGCGCAGGTTTCTTCCTCTACGATGATTCCCCCCCATTTTTGTGTCTTAAGACCCGGGGTGGTTGATTTGATCAAAGGATTGGGCGACTGTCCGATGGCAACGACCACCGTCTCTACATCCAGGATCTGCTCGGAGCCCTGCTTGGGAACCGGCCTTCTCCTGCCTGAAGCATCAGGCTCCCCAAGTTCCATTTCAATGCATTCCATACCCTTTACCCAGCCGTCTTCGGTACCGATGATGCGGGTCGGGTTCGTCAGCAGCTTAAAAATGATGCCTTCTTCCTTCGCATGGTGCACTTCCTCCAGCCGAGCCGGCATTTCTGCTTCAGAACGTCTGTATACGATATAGACGTTCTCTGCGCCGAGCCTCTTTGCACACCTGGCTGCATCCATCGCTACATTGCCTCCGCCTACCACGGCAGCATTTTTCGTTACTCTGACTGGAGTATCCGTTTCCGGGAACCGATATGCCTTCATGAGGTTAATTCTGGTAAGGAATTCATTGGCCGAATAGACACCGTTCAGGTTCTCTCCGGGAATGCCCATAAAGCTGGGAAGACCGGCTCCGCTTCCGATAAAAACCGCTTCATAGCCTTCCTGCATAAGTTCATCCAGTGAAAGCACCTTTCCAATCACCATATTGGTAATGATCTCCACGCCCAGCTGTTTTACCGTATCGATTTCCTTCTGGACCAGCTTCTTGGGAAGCCTGAATTCAGGAATCCCGTACATCAGCACACCGCCTGGCACATGGAAGGCTTCGAATATGGTCACTTCATATCCTTTTTTTGCCAGATCGCCCGCACAGGTCAACCCTGCAGGGCCTGATCCGACAACAGCCACCTTTTTACCATTACGAACCGTACAGGAGATATGGCTCTCCCGGTTTGCCATGAACCAGTCCGCCGCAAACCTCTCCAACCTTCCAATGCCGACGGGCTCGCCCTTCTTCCCCCTGACGCAAAGCTGCTCGCACTGTGTCTCCTGGGGGCACACCCTGCCGCACACAGCTGGGAGGCTGTTGGTCTCCCTGATTTTTTCACAGGCGCCTTCAAAGTCGCCTTCACTGATCAATTTAATAAAGTCGGGTATCTGCACATTTACAGGACACCCTGCCACACAGGGCTTGTGCTTGCATTGAAGGCATCTTTGCGCCTCCTTCAAGGCCATTTCCTCCGTATACCCCAGTGCAACTTCGCCGAAATTGCCACTCCGTATAACGGGATCCTGTTCCGGCATTTTCACCTTTTCCAGGGACATATCAGGCATTTTGGACACCTCCCAATCTGCAGGCGTGGTCGTCCATGGAACGTTTCTCCTGCTCCTTGTACATTGCCTGCCGTCTCATGGCCTCGTCAAAATCCACCTCGTGACCGTCAAAATCCGGACCGTCGACGCAGGCAAACTTTGTTTTGCCTCCAACCGTTACAC
>JAEZMC010000125.1 GCA_023435805.1 Bacillota bacterium
TCAGCACCGGTTCCCCTTTTTCAAGGGAGGCCTTTAGCCTTTCCATATTTATGGAGATGCTGTCTTCCATAGCTGCTGCCTTACTGCCGTATTCCAACCGCATGTTGGCGTATTTCGAGTCATCCTCCGCTCCGTCAGGTATCCGTACCCTGTCCCGAAACGCGTCGTTCCGCTTTTGGTTCCGTGACAGCTCTGCCACATTTTCTACGGTCTCGAGCAGGGTGATGATCTGAACCGGCTTTGTGACATAATCATCCATTCCGATTGTAAGGAATTTTTCCCTGTCACCCTGCAGAGCATAAGCAGTTAAAGCGATAATCGGAATATGTGTGCCGAAGCCTTCTTCACTCTTCCGAATCCTTTTCACAGCTTCTATCCCATCCATCTCCGGCATTTGTATATCCATGAGCACCAGATCTACTTTGCCTTCGCTTACCATCCGCACCGCATCCGCACCGTTTGCCACAGCCACTACGGAATGTCCGGCTTCCTGCAGCATTCGTGTAATCACATACTGATTAATACTGTCATCTTCCGCCAGCAGGATATGAAGCGGATGCTTTGTCTTGCCGACGGTATTGGGAATATTTCCGGGGCCGTGCTGTATTCTGCCAGCCGTGAACCTTACTGTGAAGGTAAAGGTACTGCCCTTCCCTTTGACACTCTCGGCGCGGATAGTACCTCCCATCATTTCCCCGAGCTGCTTTGATATGGCAAGACCGAGTCCCGATCCTCCATACTTCCGGGTTATGGAATTGTCAGCCTGGCAGAAGGTGTCGAAAATACGTCCCATATCCTGGCCGTCAATACCGATTCCCGTATCAGAGACTTGAAACTCCACCTCGGCATAATCATCCGTTCCTTTCCGCAAACAAACGTCCAGGTTGATTCCGCCGGCTTCCGTAAATTTAACCGCATTTCCGAGCAGATTGTTCAGCACCTGCTTCAACCGGTTCGGATCTCCGTTCACTGCCGATGGAAGCTGAGGATCGCAGCGGAATTGAAGCTGCAGTCCTTTTTCCCGTGCCTTCATGTTGTGAGGCTTAACAGTCTGTTCGATCAGTTCCGGCAATTCAAAGCCAATATTGTCCAGAATCAGCTTTTTGGCCTCTATCCTGGAAAAATCCAGTATATCGTTGATAATATTCAGGAGAGTAGAGGTGCACCCCTTGGCAATCAGCAAATTCTCCTTCTGTTCCTCAGTCAACTCAGTAAGCAGCGTTAAATCAATCATTCCCAAAATACCGTTTAGGGGGGTACGGATCTCATGGCTCATATTTGCCAGAAACTCACTTTTTGAATGGTTTGCAGCTTCTGCATATTCCCTGGCCTGTTCCACCTCTTCCCTTGCCTCTATGCTTTGAGTTATGTCATAGCATGAACCGATATATCCGGAAAAGTATCCGTTCAGATCATGGAACGGTCTCCCCATGTCCATAATCCAGCGATATTCTCCATCATGTCTTTTCAGCCTGTATTTCATGTCAAATGCTTCACGAAGATGAAATGCATTCAAATAGGTACTAATACAGTGATCCCGATCCTCGGGATGAACCCCCGCTGTCCAGCCGTCGCCTGTTTCCTGTTCCATGGCTCTGCCGGTAAAGTCCAGCCAGCTTTTATTAAAATAGTTACATTTTCCATCCAGACCGGAGCGCCAGATCAAAGCCGGAAAGTTCTCAAACAGCGTCAGATAAAAGTCCCTTGATTTCTCAAGCTCCTTTTCAACCTGTTTTTCCTTTGTAATATCATCAACGACCAGCACCATGTATCTTCTGCCCTTTACGCTGACCGGAACGGAACTGGTCTTCAGCCACAAATCTTTTTTCACACCCTCTTCAAGCAATTGGTATTGTGTCTCAACACCGAGCATGGTTTCCATGGTATCGCTGATCCTGAGAAAGGTTCTCCGCAGCTCACAGTTTCCGCAACTCTCAGTGAAACCGCAGCCTTTATAGCATGTGCTACTGTTTATGCAGCCCAGACCCTCGCCTATTTTACGGTTGATTACGTCTTTTTCATTCCGTCCAACTATGGCCAGCATGGATTTGTTAACTCGTTTTATCGTTTCGTTTTCATCGATCAGCAGCATCCCTATCGGAGCGGCATTGAAGATCAATTCCAAATTCTGTTGTTCTGTCAAAAATATTTCTTCTGCTTGTTCTGAGCTATTCATGTTTTCTCTGAATCCTTCTGCAAAATTTTTGTCCTGTCAAGCCATACTCGTTACAAAGACTTCTTTTTCTCTGGATAAGTCCAAAAAACCCAATTCCGTGTCAACAATGGGCTTCCATATGCAATGAGGCGGAATATATGCGATATTGCCGGTTTGTCCGTTACTCAGCAATACCCTGCTTCCGGTATAATATCTGGACAGATTGTACAATAGCGTGTTTACAATGTGCATATCCATACGACCCCTGCAAACAGTCATGAATTCCTCAAAGGCTTCGAACGGAGTAAGGGCTTTTTTATAAGGTCTTTGCGAGGTCATTGCATCATACACGTCTGCCACTGCGACAATTTTGGTGTGCAGGCCGAGTTCCTCCCCATCCGCCTGCAGAGGATAACCCGACCGGTCCTCCCGTTCGTGGTGCATCAGGATCACGTCCTTGATGTACCTGCATATTTTGGGGTCATTCTTTACCATCTCATAGCCGTAAATGGTATGCTTTTTAATCAGATCAAATTCCTGTTCACTCAGCTTTTCTTTTTTATTCAAAAGCTCATTCGGTATTTTCGCCTTCCCGACGTCATGCAGCAGACCTGCCTGCAGCACTGTCCGGATATCGTCTCTTGAAAGGTTGAGCCA
>JAEZMC010000179.1 GCA_023435805.1 Bacillota bacterium
CCGCATACGGTACTGTTCCTGGCAAGCTGCCCGTAATATAGAAAAAAATCGACACCGATTCTGATCTCCAGTACCAGCTCCTCCGGCCGTATCCTTCCGATGTTTTTAGGGCACATGGTCTTCCCCGCGCTTTTTGTCATCTTCCGGGAAAGTGAAAACCTCATCTTTCCTTTATAATTGCTTTTAAACCAGTTTTGAAAAAACACCTCGTCATACAGCTCAAAAAGCAGCTTCAAATCGGCTGTTGAAATAGCGGTTAACTGTGGATTGTTCAGTGCAGCAGATTTTTGCGAAAGCAGATCCATGATTTTTGCCCGCCTGCTGTCGATTAACCAGGCCGGTTGCTTTATCTTAAGCGTCTCCAGCATTTTATGACCTCATCCCGTGCGTTTCGTTGATATCAATTCTACTGGTATCATTCTATTACATTTCTCCCGCGTAGTAAATGTAGCAATATTTACACACAGTGTCGTGATTTTGACACGAAAACGCCACAGCGCCTGTATGTAGCTCCATGGCTGCCAGTCCTATGGACGGACAAGAAAAAACGGCATTTTACAATGCCGTTACCGGGAGAATAGTTGAACCGGCTATTTCGTAATATCCAGGCTGATGCGGCCATCCTTGATTTCCACTATGCGGTCTGCTTTTTCCGCTATTCTTCTGTCATGTGTGATGATTACGAAAGTAGTGCCGTACTGCGTATTGATATTTCGCAGAATATCATAAACATTTTCTGTTGATTCCGAGTCCAGGTTGCCCGTCGGCTCATCTGCCAGGATGATTCCGGGGTTGTTGATGAGTGAGCGTGCTATGGCAGTTCTCTGCTGCTGACCGCCGGACATGTTGACCGCAAGGTTGTTCCTGACAGCGGTCAGACCAACCATGTCAAGCAGCTCCTCCGCCCTGGTCCGGATATTTGCCGGTACATTCCCGTTCTTGATCCGGTAGGGGATCAGGACATTTTCCAGGGCGGTGAACTCCGGCAGCAGGTAATGGAATTGAAAGATGAAACCAATCGTTTCATTACGAAGCTCCGCCAATTCGTTCTTCTTCATGGAGGAGGCATTTTTGCCTTTGATCAGCACGTCGCCGCTGGTCGGCCTGTCTAGCGTTCCGATTATATTCAGCAGCGTGCTCTTTCCGCTTCCCGACTGTCCTATGATGGAGTTGAACGTACCTTTTTCGAAATGAAGATTGATGTCGAAAAGCACCTGTGTCTTGATTGCCGTTCCATATATTTTATTGACACTTTTTACTTCAAGCATTTTATCCATTCCGGATCACCTCCATTGGACTCAGTCTCAGGGATTTAGCTGCCGGGAGCAGGGATGCCAGCACCGCGGAAGCAATTGCGATCACTCCCGAAAATGCGATAAAGGGATAATTAAAAAAAATCGCAACGACGGGCGAACCGTCGGAATTTACCGCAAATGTAGTAAACATAGCGAGCAAGCCGACTCCGAGCGCTATACCCAGAATTGCACCGGCCGTGCCCAGGATCAAGCCCTGGAACAGGAATACCAGGCTCGAGTTTTTGTCCTTGAGGCCCATTGCCTTCAGAATGCCCAACTGCTTGGACTTTTGCATGACAGAAATTGCAAGGACGCTGGCAATCGCAAGGACCACCGACACAAGTACGAATACCTGGATCATGATACTGGAAACACTCTGCCCGTTCAATCCGCTAAGAAGCGATTCATTCTGGGCCTTCCAGTCCGTAACGGAAAGACTGCCCTCATTAAGAACATCTTTTATGGTCGCAGCAATGGTATCGGCTGAAAATACATCTTCCACCTGCATTTCCACGGATGTAACCTTGTCGCCGTACCCGAAAAATTCCTGTGCGGCCGCCAGCTTGACTACCGCCCAGCTTTTGTTGATGCTCGCCACCTTCAGATCATACAAGCCGGAGATTTCTAACTCCATACTCTTCCGATCCACGGTGACGACTTCAACCTTGTCTCCAGTTTTCAAGCCCAAAAGCTCGCTCAGCTCCCTGCCTATGATGACTTGGTTATCCTTCATGGGCAGGCCGCCCTCATAAAGAGCAGCCTTCAGCTTGTATATGGCATCTGCCTTTTCCGGTACGACCCCTCGTAAAAGGACCGGCTCCGCGTTATCTCCGAATTTCAGGAATGCCGGGGAGTCTGCGGTAACCGAGATGTTTCTTATCCTGCTGTCCGCCCCTTCTATTTTATCCATCTTTTCACGCCATCCGTCTATAAGCTTATCATCGTTTTTCGAGGTAACAGTGATATGGGAAGAGCTGCCAACGGTCTTGTCTACAAGACTTTGCTGCAGACCCTGGATTAACAGCCCGATAAAGATCTGCACGGATACGCCTATGGCGATACCCAGTGCTATAAGTACGGTCTGGCCTTTGCTTGACCTCAGGAACCGCATGGCTACACTAAAAGAAAGTCTCATATTATTGCGCCTCCTTTCCGAGGCTGCAGATGTCTTCATAGGAATCGATCAAATCATCCGCCCCTATGCTTCGTGCCATCTCCCTGCTGCTGTGGAACGCATGACCGCCGGCCAATATCCGAAAGCCCGACGGGGTTTTGCCGCGAATGGCGGCAATGGTCTTTCTGGCCGCCACCAGATTATAGTAATTGGTAACGCTTATCGCAATATATTTGGGTTTAAGCACATCGAGTACGTCCAGGAACTCTTCCTTTGGGGTGCTGCCGCCGATAAAAACGACATCATATCCCTGCAGCGCAAAGAAATCGGCAGCCATTCTGGCTCCAAGTTCATGGGTTTCCCCGTCAGGGCAAAGAACAATGACTTTATCCGTCAATGCCGGTATCCCTTTGCTCTCCCGTTCCTTCATTACATAAGGAAAACAGTTTTCAATCACTGTCCGCACAATGGAGCTTCTTACATGCTCCTTCCAAATACGAATCTCCTGGCTGTGCTTCTCATTGCCTATGCTATTTAAGGCCGGGGCCAGCACTTCGCTATATAGTTCCGGGATATCGATCTCGCCTTTTTCCAAAACATGCAGGGCAAGATTTACGCATGCAAGGCGGTTTTCGTCCTCAAGTTGTTTCAGAAAGGTTTTGTAAAAGTCCTGTTGTCGTTCCTGCATACAATTGTCTCCTTTCCATTTTGATAGAATGTATATACCACGGCAATTGTTGTATAAACAGATATATGTTTGTTTCTATGCCATTTTGAGGAAGTATTGGGTCTGGTTGGACAAGGCTGGCCTGCACAGGATAAGCACTTTTATCCGACGTCGTGCGGAACGGAAATATCAGAGAACCCAGCTTATTTCACAACATTGTATCAGGAGCTTTGCGGTGCCGGTGTAGTCAAGACATAAGAAAGGAGCTTTATTAAAAAGCCCCTGCGTTGTTAATCATAATATGTAGTATGAAGCCTGGATTTAAGCCTTTCCGCCTTTAATGACCTTTATCTCGACTTCTTGTTTATCTACCTTATCGGAAAGCCGATCTACCTTTGATGAAATTTCATTCGTGGTTTTTCTAACGTCTGCAACTCCTTCATAAGTCTGCTTGTAGC
>JAEZMC010000197.1 GCA_023435805.1 Bacillota bacterium
TGCGTGCCGTGGTTGGATCGGTGCCGTCTATGATGAGCTGAGTCTGCGGCTCCCTCTTTTTTTTGAGCAACCCGGCGTAATCCGACGGGATGATGATAGCGGCATTTGCATCACCCCCATCAATCATGCGGGATAATTCCTTTTCGTCGGACACATATCCGACAACATAAAAGCTGCCGGAAGCAGTAAAATTATCAATATACGCCCGGCTCTCCTGAGTCATGCTCTGATCCAATACAACAGTGGGTATTTTCTCCACCTCCGTGTTCACAGCATAACCAAAAAGCAGCATCATTATGATCGGCATGGCAAAGGGAAGACGCAGGCTGATGGGATCCCGCCTGACCTGGATGAATTCTTTTCTGACAATCGTGAAAAATCGTTTCAGGCTGAAAGTTCTCATCTTCATCGTCATTGCCCTCCATGCAGGAATTTCATTTCCTTGAAGGTGGCGCTTACCTTTTTATTGGTAACTTGTTCGACATAGGAAATGAATACATCCTCAAGACTTGCAGCATTATTCTTCCTGAGCAACTCCTGGGGAGGCGCCATGTCCATAAGCCTGCCATTGAATATAAAACCTGTGATATCACAGCTCTCTGCTTCATCCATGTAATGGGTTGTGACCAGTATGGTAATCCCCTGGGCGGATAGAGCATGTATGATTTCCCAGAATACTCTTCTCGATACAGGATCCACTCCAGCCGTAGGTTCGTCAAGCACAAGGAAGGCAGGCTTGTGGATCAAAGCGCAGCCCAGGGCGAGACGCTGCTTCCAGCCTCCCGACAGCGTTCCTGCGAGGCTCTTTTCCTTACCTTCCAGATTTGCCATTAGAATGAGCTCCTTTTTACGTTCATTGCAAACCTCTTTATCAAGGCCGTAAATACCACCGTAGAAGTCAAGGTTTTCCTCCACGGTGAGGTCTTCATACAGGCTGAAGCGCTGGGACATGTAGCCAAGATTTTGCCGGACCTGTTCCGTCTGTTTGACTATATCCAGACCCAGTACCCGTCCGTGACCCGAGGTGGGGGTTAATACACCGCACAGCATGCGGATCGTTGTGGACTTCCCGGAGCCGTTGGGCCCCAGAAAGCCGAAAATGATGCCTCTAGGGATCTGAAAGCTGATATTGTCAACAGCTGTAAAGCTGCCAAATTTTTTCGTCAGGTTTTCTATTTCAATCGCATAATCCATCGTGTTATCCATCTTGAAATCCTCCGGGTGGAAGGCTCTATCGCCGTATTGTCTGGAAAAGCCGGACCAACCAGCCTGGACTTTGCTGCCGTCTTATGGGATGATTGCATCCACAGTCATGCCGGGCTTAAGCTTATCCACCTTTTCCACTATTTTGATTTTCACTTTGAAGACCGTGTTTTCCTTTGCTTCGTCAGTCTCTGTGTTTTTAGGCGTGAATTCTGCTTTATCGGCAATACGTACAATCCGTCCTTTTACCGTTCTGCTGTCCAGCGCTCTAACCCGTAGTTCGAGCTCCTGATTAAGCGTTACTTTATTTAAATACCTTTGAGGAATAAAAACATTTACCCACAAATCCTGCAAATCGGATATGGTAGCGACACTTGTGCCGGTGTTGACAAGGTCTCCGATATGAACATTTTTTAATGTGTAAACGCCATCGATGGGTGCTTTGACACGGTATTTCTCCAGAACAAGCTCATTCTGCTCGAGTTGGATACGGGATTGCTCCAGATCGGCTTCAGCAGCTTTAATAGTCTGGCTTGTAGAGCCTTTCTCCAATAAATCGAGCTGTGCCTGTGCGGATTTCATTTGAGATTTGAGTGATTCCAGCTGCTTGCCGGCGATATCCAGCTGCTGTTTTGCCGTATCAACCTTGTATTTTGCATCCTGCACATCGCTTTCAGTTGCGGTGTTGGCTTCAAACAGATTTTTTACGTTCTCGTACTTATCCAGACAATAGTCATACGTCGTCTGTGCATTCTTAACCCCGGTAGAGGCGTTCGTTACGGCAAGCTCCGCCGTTTTGACGGCTGACCGCGCCTGATCCAGCTGCTGTGGACGAGTGCCTGCCTTCAGTTCCTCCAGCTTCGCTTCTTTAAGGGTAACAATCGCCTGCTGCTGCTTCACTGTCAGCTCCTGCAGGCTTGAATCCAGTACGGCCAACACATCGTCCTGTTTCACGGAGTCACCTTCATCCTTTTCAAGCCGGATAACCTTGCCGGCTACCTCTGAACCGGCTTCCACCTGCGTTGCTTCTATGGTGCCGCTTAATTCAAGACCGGACTTCTGTCCGCAGCCTGATATGAACAACGGCAGCACACAGAGCATACATAATATGGAGATGTGCCGCTGGAGTTTTTCTTTCATATCTCATTGCCCCCCTTTACCAGTCGTCTGCAATACTGCACAGCATGCTTCCAAACATGGCACGAATGGAGGCTCCCCCGGATAAGCCCTTTTCGGCCATCTTTGATGGAAGACGAAAAAAAGTCCATTGCATGCCATCCCTTCAGTAATGTATTATAATCCCATTTTATAGTAATTCCAAGAATATTTCGACTATAAATGTTCATGAATGATAAAGATAAGCATGCAGACTCAATTAATGCGTATAATTGGGCGGTATATTACAACAATAAGATTACTGGATGGGCGGTCTGAAGGAAGAGCGGGCCGTGTGATGAAAACGGAAGGAGGGCCTTATTGCAGAAGAAATTTATCAAATATATTAAATTTGCAGTGATCGGAATCGTGACAGGAACAGCCAACGGCCTGTTCGGATCGGGTGGTGGAACTATAGTGGTGCCGGCCATGGAGTACCTGCTTGGAACAGAGAAGCACAAGGCCCATGCGACGGCCATATCCGTCATCCTTCCGCTGACGGTTGTGAGCTCCGCCTTTTATATTTCAAGGGGTTACGCTGACTGGGGCCTCACGCTGAAGGTTACATTGGGCGGGTTGGCCGGAGGTTATATCGGTGCCAGGCTCCTGAATGTCTGCCCCGAAAACCTGCTGCGAAAGATATTCGCTGTTTTTATGGCAGTAGCCGGAATCAGGATGATACTATGAATATACTTTTGATTATCATCGGAGTGGCTGCAGGGATTGTCAGCGGAATGGGCGTGGGCGGCGGTGCGATATTGATCCCGGCACTTTTTCTGGCCGTTCGGCCGGAGCAGCATATTTTGCAAAGTGTCAATCTGTTATACTTTATACCGACTTCTGTGATGGCATTGATTATACATATCCGGAACAGGAAAATAGATTTTAAAATAATGCTACCGATCGTTGTATTCGGCCTGGGCGGCGCGTTTTTTGGCTCATGGCTGGCTGCCAGGCTGGCGGGAAATGATTTGAAAAGATTATTCGGTGTGTTTTTACTTATCATGAGCGTGTATGAAATGTTCAGAAAGGAAAAAACAACGGGGAAGCAGCAGTCATAAAATGAAACCCGCCGGCTGAAAAATACGCTGTAAAACCGCGTTAAGAAAACCGTGGGTTGTATATTCACAAAGCGCGTGATTTAATGGTATAATGACAGATAATACTTCGGCAGCGTCCCGCGGCGGGAGCGCCGTATACAGGCGCCGCACCGGAAAAGCGACGCATCAGGCCATTATACGGCCGGTTAATAAAGGAGGATTATATTTGGCTTCCAATAGAATTGCAGACAAGGCATTTGAAATACTGGATGACAAGAAGGCAAGGAATGTTGAGATCATAGACATATCGGAGGTTTCCATACTGGCGGACTTTTTTATTATTTGCAGCGGTACCTCCACGATTCATAACAGAACCCTTGCAGACGAGCTGGAACTTAAAATGGGTGAGGCGGGTTACAACCTGCTCCATAAAGAGGGCTATGAAAGCGCCAGATGGATACTGCTGGATTTCGGAGAGCTGGTGGTTCACATTTTCCACGAAGAGGACAGGAGCTTTTATAATCTGGAACGATTGTGGTCCGACGGCAAATTTCTGACGCCTGAGGCCAACCTGTAATATAGAAAGCTATACAGCGAAAGGAGCTGTTTATATTGTCTTATTCTACAGAGACAGACAGAAAGTGGCAGAAAAAATGGGAAGAGACGGGCTTATACAGATTTGATCCGAACAAAACGGATAAAAAGCTATACTGTCTTGAAATGTTTTCATACCCCTCCGGTGCAAATCTGCATGTGGGGCATTGGTACAACTACGGCCTGACGGACACATGGGCAAGACTGAAGAGGATGCAGGGCTTTAATGTTTTCCATCCGCAGGGCTTTGACGCTTTTGGTCTGCCTGCAGAAAATTATGCTATTAAGACGGGCATCCATCCAAAGGATTCTACTTACAAGAACATCAAGACCATGGAAGATCAGCTGAAAAAGATGGGCGCAACCTTTGACTGGGATTATGAGGTCGTTACCTGTGACCCGGCTTATTATAAATGGACCCAGTGGATTTTCCTGAAGCTTTATGAAAAAGGCCTCGCATACAGAAAGAAGGCTCCGGTAAACTGGTGTCCAAGCTGCAAAACGGTGCTGGCCAACGAGCAGGTGGAGGACGGCGCCTGTGAACGATGCAAAAATGAAGTGACAAAGCGGGATCTGACCCAATGGTTTTATAAAATAACCGAGTATGCCCAGGAGCTGTTGGATTGCCTGCCCGGACTGGATTGGCCGGAAAAGACAAAGAAGATCCAGCAGAACTGGATCGGCAGGTCCGAAGGCGCCGAGCTGGTATTCGAAGGCGCGGACGGCAGCTTCTCCTTCAGGGTGTTCACCACACGTGCCGATACGCTTTATGGTGTAACATATGTCGTACTGGCACCGGAGAACGAACTGGTGGACAGGATTACGACACCGGAAAACAAAGAGGCTGTGGAGCTTTATCGTGAATCCTCCAAAAAGCAGACGGAAATTGAGAGACTCTCGACAGTCAGGGAAAAAACCGGTGTCTTTACGGGCGCCTATGCCATCAATCCGGCAAATGGTGAGAAGGTACCCATCTGGATAGCGGATTATGTGCTTGCCGGTTACGGAACGGGCTGTGTCATGGCGGTTCCTGCACATGACGAGAGAGACTATGAATTTGCCCAAAAATATCAGCTCCCCATCCGGCGTGTCATAAAGGGAGAAGAAGGTGTCGACGATGCGCTGCCGTTTGTGGAGTACGGCATACTGACGGATAGTGCCGAATTTTCCGGCGTTAAGTCGGAGCAAGCGCGGACGGATATCGTTTTGAAGCTTCAGCAGCAGGGCAGGGGCGAATTGAAAATCAATTACAGGCTCAGGGACTGGCTGGTTTCCAGGCAGCGCTATTGGGGCTCACCCATTCCGGTGATACATTGCGAGCACTGCGGCGTCGTGCCGGTGCCCGAAAAGGATCTGCCGGTGGAGTTGCCGTATAATGTTGAATTCAAGCCTGACGGGGAATCACCACTTGCCAAATGCGAGGAATTTATCAATGTTCCCTGTCCGGAGTGCGGAAAGCCTGCAAAGAGAGATCCGGATACGCTGGACACTTTTGTCTGCTCATCCTGGTATTATCTGCGCTATCCTGATAATAGGAATGACAAAGAAGCTTTCAATACCGATTGGATCGACCGGATGCTGCCGGTAGACAAATATGTGGGCGGTGCGGAGCATGCCGCCATGCACCTGCTGTACGCACGCTTCTTTACAAAGGCTCTCCGTGATATGGGCTACCTGCATTTTGATGAGCCGTTCCTGTCGCTGGTGCACCAGGGCACCATCCTTGGCCCCGACGGCAACCGGATGAGCAAGTCGAAGGGGAATACCATTTCACCGGATGATTATATCAGCGAGCATGGCTCCGACGTTTTCAGGATGTATCTGGCCTTTGGTTTTGCCTATACGGAGGGCGGACCGTGGAGCGACGACGGAATCAAGGCTATTTCCAGATTTGTCGGCAGGGTGGAGAGGCTGGTGGAGAGCGTTGCCGCGTTGGATAAGGCTTCCAGTACCGGCTTTGGCAGTGCGGAAAAAGAGCTGAATTTTGTCAGGCATATGGCCATCAAGGGTGTCAGCGAGGATGCGGAGCGGTTCCAGTTCAACACATCCATAGCAAGGCTGATGGAGCTTGTGAATGCTCTTTACAAATACGATTCTGCAGGCGAAAAAAATACGGTATTGTACACCGATACCATCAACGACCTGCTGAAGCTTCTTGCCCCTTTTGCGCCGCATCTGGCTGAAGAACTCTGGGAAAAGCTGGGCAATGCTTATTCCATATTCAATACGCAATGGCCGGTCTGGGACGATAAGGCGCTGGTGCGGGATGAGGTTGAGATTGTCATACAGCTGAACGGGAAAATCAAGGAGAAAATCATGCTGCCGTCGGGCCTGGACAACAGGCAGACGGAGGAAGCCGCCATGGAGGATGTCAAGGTTGCGCCGCTGCTGGACGGCAAAACCGTAGTCAAGGTCATTGCGGTTCCGGGCAAGCTGGTGAATATCGTTGTGAAGTAGGGTTATCAATTATCTGAATAAAAAACCGGAGGATCCGTTCGAAAATCCTCCGGTTTTTCTATTTAAGCCGTTCCCGACTACTATCCGATCTTCTCAATGTACCGCTTGATCTTCTTCGTGGAGGTCTTGGCAAATTCCTCTTCTCGTACTGTAAAGCGGCGTATGCGTTTATATAAAGGCATGTTTTTGTTGACGGCCTTCACTTCCGCATCGATGATGCGGAATACCTCATTGGAGGTAACTTCTGTCTTTCCGAGCTTCTCCCGGATCGTTTCCAGTGAAGGTACGATCTGTGCATAAACAAAGGTTTCCTCAGAGGCCTCGTCAACCTTGCCGTAAACCATGGATTCTGCTATGTAGGGGCTCTTGTCCAGATATGCCTCCACTTCTTCAGGGTAGATGTTCTTGCCGTTTTTCGTCACGATTACGTTTTTCTTTCTGCCGGTGATGCTAAAGAAACCGTCCCTGTTCATTTTTCCCAGGTCGCCGGTATAAAACCATCCGTCCCGGAGAACCTTTTCCGTTGCCAGCCTGTTGCCAAAATAGCCCAGCATCACATTGCTGCCTTTGACGATCAATTCGCCGATTCCTTCCTTGTTCGGCTTGTAGACCATGACCTCATCACAGGGGAGTGGCAGTCCGATGGAATCATCCCGGAACTTTTCCTCCTGGTTGACCGTTACGATCGGAGCGCATTCTGTAAGGCCATAACCCTGCCGAAGGGTGAGGCCGAACGAGCGGAAGCCTTTGGATACGACCGGATCAATTGCGGCAGCGCCGGAAATAATGAGGCGCACCTTTCCGCCGATGCTTTCATGTATTTGTCTGAAAAGCCTTTTTCTTATGTCGATGCCAAGCAGGTTATATGCGGCATTGCTTATAAAGATCGCTATTTTGGCTTTTCTGGCTCCGTTTCTTTGCTTGGAGATCTGATCCCAGACCTTTTTATACATGGATTCCAGGATCAGCGGAACAGCCAGAAGAATGGTGGGGCTGGTCTCCTTCATATTTTTGGCGATATGCTTCAGGCCTTCTATAAAAGATATCCTGCAGCCGTTATAGAGCATCAGCAGGAAGCTGGTGGTGCATGCATACGTATGATGCAGCGGCAGCATGCAGAGGGTGGAATCGGTATCATCGATATGCAGGACCGAGCAAACGGACATAATGTCTGTTACGATGTTTTTATGGGACAGCATGACTCCTTTGGCCAGGTCAGTCGTACCCGAGGTAAAGATAAGGATATTGAAGGCTTCGGGGTCCACATTGGCATCCGTAAATGAGCGGTCGCCTTGTGCAAGCAATGCTTCACCCATCGAAACCAGCTTTTTATAAGAGAGGAAACCGTCTGCATCTTCCTCTGCATCCATATTGATAAAGTGTTCAATTGTCGTTAGGGAGACGGAAATCTGACGCATATCCTTTTCATGCTTCCCGGAAAAGACGACGGCGCTTGCGCCGGAACGAGCCAGCAGATTTTCCACTTCCGAAACGGGAAGCTCCCTGTCAAGAGGTACAACAACGCCGGTTCCATTCACAGCAGATAAATAGGCTACACACCATTCATAGCGGTTTTCACCGATGACGGCGATAATCTTTTCTTTCAGAGCCAGCTTGATGAATGCAGTTCGCAACGCATCCACCTCTTTTTTCAGCTCTATGTATCTGACTCCCTTATAAC